>NZ_JBGLYS010000043.1:0-44730 GCF_047304155.1 Rhizobium sp. Rhizsp42
TTTTTTTAAACCCCCCCGGCCCGCGGGCCCCTCGGTCCTAAACCCCAATCCCCACCTAAAAAAACCCGCCTCACTCCCACCACCCCACCCGCCCCCCCCCCCCCAAACCACACGCCGCGCCCTCGGCTCGTGAGCCTCGGGTGAGCTACGCTTCGATCGGATCGAACCGCAACCAGGTCATAAGCCGCTGGCGACCTTCCGAGCAAAGCAGCCAGCGCTGCGTGTCGGGCATGCTGTAAACCTCGGAGATCTCCGACAGGTCGCGGGCACCCATCTTGATCTCGGTGATGCGGTGCGTGCTTGCAGCGTCGGCGCGCAGCTTGGCCATTTTGCCTGCGCCGTCCTGGACGAGCCAATCATGGATCTCGATGACGATCATCGCCTTGGAAAAAGCCGCGAAAGTATCGGCGTCGACAAGATCGAATTCCGCGCCCTCGATGTCGATCAAAACCAAAGATTGGTCGCGGACCTCGGCGGGGATGTCATTGTAGAATTCACGGGTTGCTTCGCCACGGATGATCACCTTGTCGGTCACACCGTTCAGCGCAGCGTTGGCAGCGATGACATCGCGGCCACGCTCCGTCATTTCGTAGCAGTAAGACGTGTCGAACTGCTTGCTCACAAGCACACCGACGCCGTAATAGCCATCAGCCGCCCCGAGATCGATGAATGTCCGATACTTAGCGGGAATCTCGGTCAGCAGGTTCAGGATTTCCTGCTCGTAGAGGCCAAGGATCATGGAGCCTTTATCGAGCCCACCGCCCCACTGCAGATCCGTGCTGAGCGACAGCCCCTTGAACGGCCCGCGCGCAACCTTGTTTTTATGAAACTCTCCCACGGAGTTCGACAGCTGGAGCCGCAATCTCTGTACCATAGTCAGCAAGATTTCCGGGTGTTGCTCGACTATGAAATTCGTCATCGCGTGGATGGTCTGTATGCTTTTGTCGGTATTCATCGGCGGCCCTTTGGATCAGGTAGCCAGAATCGGCTAACCTTCGCCGGGAACCTATCGCGCAGGCCTTGCGCCTGGATTGCTAATAACGCGGCTGCTAAAATTACGCGGAACTTACGGATCCGCCGCAGAGGGAGAGCCATGCCTGATTTCGACCCCATCCGATCCTTCCGTAAGCTCGCCTATAACAACGCGCTCGCCAATCACCGCCTGCACATGGCCTGCGCGCTGTTGCAGCCCGGCGAGTTCGAGGCGCCGCGCGTGAGCTTCTTCCCGTCGATCAAGGCGACGCTGAACCATATCCTGACGGTGGACTTGTTCTATGTCGATGCGCTGGAGGGTGGCACGCTCGGGCCGCAGGCCTGGGTGGTCGAGGAGCCCTGCCCCGATATCGCAAGCCTTGCCGCCGAGCAGAAATCCATCGATGCAAGATTGGTGACGCTCGTAGAAGCGCTCTTGCCGCAGAAGCTGGTTTCGACCGTCGAGATCCATCGCGGCGAACGCATTCAGCGGGAACGGATGGAGGATATGCTCAACCATCTCTTCCAGCACCAGACGCATCATCGCGGCCAGGTGCATGCCATGCTGGCGGGCACCAGCGTGAAGCCGCCGCAGCTCGATGAATTCATCGTCGCGGACGATGCAAGGTTCCGGGGCGACGAGATCGCCGCCCTCGGCTGGAGCGAAGCAAGGATTATGGACTAATCCTGCAGCCGCGCCTTCAGCCCGTCGATGATCGTCTTGCTGAGCAGCGCGTAGTTTTCGTCGAAGTGGTGGTCGCCGGCGAGCGCGATGACATCGACGCCGCTGTCCTTCAGATCCGGGCAGGCAACCTCATCGTCGTCTTCCTTACCGTAGACGCATTGCACGATCTTCGGATCGACGGCCTTCAGATCGGCTACCGGATCGCCACCGGCGCCTTCGGTCTTGGCGCCGAGCCAGCCCATGACGGAGATCTGGTAATCCACCTCGTGCGACAGCGACAACAGCGAGATCTGCGCGACGGCACTCTTGGCCGCCGGCTTCAGCCGCGAGAAGGCGGCCGGCACGACGTCGGCGCCGAAGGAATAGCCGACCAAGAGAACATGCTTGACCTTCCACTGCTTGCGGTAGAGCTCGATGATCTTGCCGAGATCGTCGGCGGTTTCCTGCGGCTTACGCTCCGACCAGAAGTAATGCAGCGAATCCACGCCGACCACGGGAATACCCTGCTTCTGCAGCGCCGCACCCACTTCCTTGTCGATATCGCGCCAGCCGCCATCGCCGGAGTAGATGATCGCCATCGTGTCGAAGGCAGGCTTGGCGTCGAGGATCGTCAGCGGCAGCCCGAGCGGATTGTCGGCATTGCCGGATGCGGCGATCAGATCGTCGAGCGTGCTGCTCAGCGTCGTCTGCGCATCATCCTGGACTTCGCGAATGTCGATGTCGGAGTGCGCCTTCTTCAGCTCGTCCGCATGCGCGCGGCCGTCCTTGTCGGCATTGGGCGTGAAGGCAGCGATGATGGGGTCGGGCAGCGCGATGTCGCTGAGGCCATAGATCATCCGGTCTCCGACCGTCTTCTTCTTGGCCGGCGTGCAGAGCTGCTGCGTCAGCGGGATGCCGGCCAGCGGATCGATCGCCAGCGTCTGGCCGATGGTCGCATCCGGCGTCTGCGCGGCGATTGCCAGCGCCAGCGCCCCGCCCTCGCCGATACCGGCAACGATCGGCAGGTGATACGGGCTGTTACCGGCGGCGCGCTGCACCTGCTGGCTGAGCGACTCGATATCGGAAACCAGATAGATGCAGCCGTCATTGTCGCTGACGTCGTATTTACGCAGAGCATCGATATAGGACGGGAAATCGACGCCGATGACAACGGCGCCCTCGCCCACCAGCCGATCGGCTTCCGTCTTCTCCTTGTCGCCCCAGCCGCTAGCGTCCGAGATCAGCATCACGGCGCCCTTGACGTCTCCGTCAGGCAGGAAGATGTGCGGCGACGGGATGAGCCCGGTCTCGAACTCCTGCGTCGTCTCGTCGGCCGCATGTGCGGCGGGAATGGAGAGCGCCAGCGCACAGGCGGCGGCCAGAATGTGTCTTTTCATCATTTCCTCACGACCCCTTTCAATCCGCCGCCGATCAGGAGCGTCGCGTCCATCAAAGCGATCATCGGATTGCCTCCTCCGGACACCGCAAGATAGCGCGGATGCCATTGAGGGTGAAACTTGGATTTGAAGGCCCTCAGGCCCTTGAAATTATAGAAGCGCTCGCCGTGCTCGAACACGGTGCTGCCGATGCGATCCCAAACCGGCGCCGTCTCGCGCTTCGACATGCCCGAAAGCGGGGCCATGCCGAGGTTGAAGTGCGAGAAGCCCTCGGCGCGCAGATATTCCATGATCTGCACGAACAGGAAGTCCATGGAGCCCTTGGGCGCATCCGGCGAGAAGCGCATCAGGTCGATCGTCCCCTCATCCTTGGCGCCGGTGATCAGGATGTTTGCGAAGGCGACGATCTTGCCCTCGAGCTTCAGGATGCCGACCGGCTGGGCAAGGATGTAGTCCGGCGTGAACGCACCGAGCGAAAAGCCCTTCTCCTTGGCGTTGTGATCGGCGAGCCAGGCATCGGAAACCGCCGCCAGCTCGTCCATCACACCAGGCACGTCTTCCGCCGCGATCACCTCGAAGCTCAACCCGTCGCGCTGGGCGCGGCTTGCGGTCTGGCGCAGGTTCGCCCATTTGCCGCCCTTCATCTCGAAGGTCGAAAGGTCGGAGACGGCGAGCTCGCCGAGCTTGAAGGCGCGCAGGCCCGCATCGGCGCAATGCGAAAGCAGCGCCGGCGAGATCTGGTAGAACACCGCACGGCAACCGGCGGCGCGCGCCGTCTCGACGAAGCGCCACACGAGCTCCGGCATGGCGCTGCGGTCGCCGATGGGATCAAACAGCGCGATCCACGAGCGCCCCTGGCGGCCATACATGATGAAAGCGTCGCCCTTGTCGGAGAACATCACGCTCTTGTCGCCCATGCGCACCAGATTGGCGTCGGCGTAGCGCTGCTTCTCGACGATATCGACGGCGCGCTCCAGCGCCTCGTCCGTTGCCGGCTCGAGCCGGGTCGTCGCCGGCCGCAGCAGGCTGAAGACAGCGATGGCGGTCGAGATGATGGTGATCCCAAGCACGGCGCGCAGACCGCGCGGCGCCTCGTCGGCGAATTCGAACTGCCACCACAGCTCGTTGCTGTAATCGACGTCGCGATAGACGAAGAGCAGAATCACGACTGCGCCGACACAGACCACCGCGATCGCCGTCAGCCAGGATGCCGTCAGCGTCTGGTTGAGCAGCGAAGCGCGGCGACGGAACAGGCGGCGGCTGACGAACAGACCGAAAATCAGGAAGGCGAGGAACGAGGCCTCGACCAGCGCCACGGCCTTCAGCAGCGACAGCATAAGTGCCGCGGCGGCCGAGAAGATGGTGATCCACCATGCGCCGTCGAGCTTCTGACCAAGACCACGCGCGGCGACCACGAGCGCCAGCCCGGCAAGGCTCGCCAGGAAGTGCGCGCCTTCCACGATCGGCAGCGGCAGATAGTTGGAGAGGAATTCCAGGTTGGAATCCGGCGTCGGCGTGACGCTCGAAAAGATCAGCATGACGCCAAGCAGCAGCGACAGCGCCGAAAGGAGCTGCGGCATCAGCCGGATGCCGATCCGGCGGAAACCGGAGGCGACGGGATGGTCGGCGAAGCGGCGAAGCTCGGTCGCGGAGACCGCCAGAACCGCAAGCAGCAGCGGCACGACGTGATAGATCAGGCGGTAGAGCACCAGCGAGCCGAGCACGGCATCGATATTCACAGCACTGCCGAGTGCTGCGATGATGACGGTTTCGAACACGCCGAGACCGGCCGGCACATGGCTGAGCACGCCGAGACCAACGGCAATCGCGTAGACGGCGAGAAACACCGGCCAGCTGATCGCCGTCTGCGGCAGGAGAACATAGAGAACGGTGGCGGACGCCGCAATATCGAAGGCGGCAACCAGAAACTGACGCGACCATGTGGCGGAATCAGGCAGCCGCAGCGAGAAGCGCCCGATGCTGACCGCGCGGCCGCCACGGCCAAGCACGACACCCGCCGCCAGCACCAGCACGATCGACCCGCCGAGGAGACGCAAAACCCAGCTGCTGACATCGATGAGCGGCGCAATCTCGTCCGCGATGGCGAGAAGCGCGATTGAGCCGACGCCGGCCAGGCCGAGGCCGAAGGCGATGGTGACGAAGGCGATGACGCGGCCGATATCCTCCGGCGTCAGTCCAAGCCTCGAATAGGCGCGGTAGCGGATGGCGCCACCGCTCAGCGCGCCGAAGCCCGCCGTGTTGCCGACGGCATAGGCGGCAAACGCGGTCAGCGCGACCTGCGGAAACGGCAGCTTCTTGCCGACGTAATCGATGGCGTTGACGTCGTAGAACACCAGCGCGAGGAAGCTCAGCGCCGTGAAGAACAGCGCCAGCACGATCGAGCTGATCTTGGTGTCGGCCAGCGCCTGCACCACGTCGTCATAGCGCACCTCGGTCGTCAGCTGCTCGATCGCGAAACCGACCATGCAGAACACGGCCAGCGTGGCGAGCGCCGTCAGATGCGTCCGGTACCGGCTGAAAAACCGCGAGATGCCCGATTCTTCTATGACTTCAATCTCTTCCAAATTGGCGTGCTTCGACATTACGAACCGTCGTAAACCTACATATTAGCGGGAATCATGTCTTGGACATCTAACATAACCTGCATGTAAGTTCTTGGACGCAAGCCCGCGAATACATGCCAACACTATCCCAATGCCGCTTAACGACGCCTGCTTCATCCTCAATTGGGGCATTTTTGGCGCGGGGACAGGGGTTTGATTATTGTATTTTCGTAAGGTTAAAGCCCTCGCTGGCTGATACCGGCATCCGGGGATGCCGGCACTCAGGCTAGGCGGCCGGCTCGGCGCCCTGACCGCTCTTCTGCGCGGCATAGCGCGCAGCCGCCGCATTGGCGTCCGCATCATGCGTTTCGCTCGATACCTGCAACGTCGGCACGGCGAATTCGATGCCGTTTTCCTTGAAGGCCGTGCGGATCATCGCCAGCGCGTTGCGGCGGATAACGAACTGCTCGCCGGGCTTCGTCATCATCGCCAGGCGGATGACGATCGCGAACTCGCCGAACTGCTCGACGCCCTTCATCTTCAGCGTCTCGATGATGTGAGGCGCGTAATCGGGATTGTCGAGCAGCTTCTGGCCGATCTGCTTGATGACCTTCTTCGCCAGCACGAGATCGGTGTCGTAAGTGACGTTGAGGGTGATCTTGTCGATGGTCCAGTCGCGATTGAGGTTCCGGACGGCACCGAGCTCGCCGAACGGCACGGTCGTCAACGGTCCGCGATGGTGGCGCAACCGGACGGAGCGCAGGCTGAAGGCCTCGACCACGCCCTTGTGGCTGCCGCTCTCGATATATTCGCCGACACGGAAGGCATCGTCCCAGAGATAGAACATGCCGCTGATCACATCCTTGACGATCGTCTGCGCCCCGAAGCCGACCGCGACGCCAACAACACCGGCGCCGGCAATCAGCGGCCCGATCTCGACGCCCAGCCCCGAGAGCACCATCAGCACCGCGATGACGGCGATGACGACGGCGAGGACATTGCGGAAGATCGGCAGCAGCGTCTGAAGCCGCGCCCGCCTTGCCTTCTCGTCATCGTTGATCGAGCCCTCCAGAGGCGAGTCCTCCAGCCTGCCATTGATATAGGCGCGCGCCAGATGCCAGAGCAGATCGGCGGCAAGCAGGATGACGATGCCGCCGACCGAGCCGCGCACGATCCGGTCGATCATCGTCTCACCAGCCGCCATCCGATCGGCCGCGAAGCCGAGAATGCGGCCGAGCCAGAGGGCCGCGATGGTGATGATGACGGCGCGCACGCCGCGATCGAGCAGCACCGCCGCGATCCGCTTCTTGGCAAGGAACCCGGCCTCGGCCTTGTGCAGCGCCCGCACGGCAAGCGTCGAGACACGCAGAACGCGCGGCAACGCCACAAGATAGATGCCGATCCACAGGATGAGATTGAAGCCCGCCACCCACAGCAGCCAGAGTGCTGCGAAATAGATGGTCAGCATCCAGGAGGCCGTCGTGCTCTTCTGGCCGTCCTCTACAGGACGCGACCAGACCGCTTCGGTCGCGATGGCAAGTAGCCCGAGCCCGAGCGCGTAGGCCACGAGATAGCGCGAGCCGGGAGAGAAGCCCAGCGGCGCCATCAGCTGGATCAGCACCCAGCCGAACACGAAATAGATGATGAAGGTGCAGCTGCGCTTGAACCAGAACATCGCGGTTGCGCGCGAGACGTCCCGTTCGCCACCGACATGCGGCAGCGTCACCAGCGCCACGATGAGACGGCCGACCGAGATGGTGACGCGCGAGACGATCAGCGCGATGGCGACCGCGATCGCCAGCGATTGCGTGATCGGCGGCCAGTTGAAGAGCACGAGCGGAACGAGCGTCGCGACACAGAACACCAGCGCCGGCACGATGCGGTAGCTCAGATTGTTTGCCGCATGGTGCGCGACCGTGACGACCGCGCCGTCTTCGAGTTTGACACGCGGGCGCGGCACGATCATCCGGAACAGGAGTTCCGCCACCACCCCGGCCAGGAACAGCGCCAGCAGCTCGATGGTCACGAATGCCCAACCACTCGGCTGCACCTCGCGCTCGACGATCTCCGATGCGTTCTCGACTTCATCGGGCAGCGTCATCGCAGCGCCGGAGACGAGATCGAAGTGACGGCGGGCGTGGCCGAGAAAATCGGAAAGCACCGACATCTGCTCGCCGGACATCTCGCCACCGGGTGCTGGCGGTTGCGCCGGGATGCTCGCCGGCTGCGCTGCCGCCGGGGCCTGTCCTGCCGGTGTCTGGGCCGTCGGGCTTTGCGTCTGCGCCTGCGTCGCCATCCATTGCTTGACGGCGGGCGTCTCCATGAGCTGCAGCATCTGCCGCACTTCGGCGGGCAGCGGTGCTGCCGGTGTCGGGCTGGGTGTTGCCGCGGGCGTTTGCGCCGCGGCACTCGAAACGATCATGCCAAATGCGAGGAGCGGCAGAAGCCGCCTCATGATGCGCGCACCAAACCCCAGACCCATACCAGCCCCTCCAATATATATAGCGTAGCTTATATTGAAGCGCGGGAAAGAAAAGCCCGCGCAGCTTGTGGCTGCGCGGGCTTGGATAACCATTATTGCTGAATGGTTTACGCCTTCGGCTTTTCGACGTGGCCGCCGAAGCCGGCGCGCATCGCCGAGAGCACCTTGTTGGCGAACTCGTCATTGTCGCGCGAGGAGAAGCGGCTGTAGAGCGCGGCACTCAGAACCGGCGTCGGAACGCTTTCGTCGATCGCGGCCATGATCGTCCAGCGGCCTTCGCCCGAATCCGAAACGCGGCCGGCATAGGCGCCGAGCGCGGGATCGGCATGCAGCGCATCCGAGGTCAGGTCGAGCAGCCAGGAGGTGATGACGCTGCCGCGACGCCACACTTCGGCGACGTCCTGCAGGTTGAAGTCGTACTGATAGTGCTCAGGATGCGCGATCGGCGCCGTCTCGGCATCGACTTCATGATTATCGGCGCCGATATTGGCGCGCTTCAGGATGTTGAAGCCTTCGGCATAAGCCGCCATCAGGCCGTATTCGATGCCGTTGTGCACCATCTTGACGAAGTGGCCGGCGCCATGCGGGCCGCAATGCAGATAGCCCTGCTCGGCCGTGCTGCCGGGCTGATCGGGGCGGTGCGCCGAGGGAACGACATTGCCGACGCCAGGCGCCAGCGACTTGAAGATCGGCGAGAGCGATTCAACCACGGCCTTTTCGCCGCCGATCATCAGGCAATAGCCGCGCTCGAGACCGAAGACGCCACCGCTGGTGCCGACGTCGACATAGTGCAGGCCCTTGGTGATCAACTCGCCACCGCGGCGAATGTCGTCGTGATAATAGGAGTTGCCGCCATCGATGATGATATCGTCGCTGTCGAGCAGCGGCGTGATCTGCGCGATCACCTTGTCGGTGATGGCCGCCGGCAGCATCAGCCACACGGCGCGCGGACGCGAGAGCTTCGAGACGAACTCTTCCAGCGAGGCGCTGCCGATGGCGCCCTTGCCGACCAGATCGTTCACGCTGTCCGTCTTCGCATCATAGACCACGCATTCATGGCCATCACGCATCAAGCGCTGGACCATGAAGCTGCCCATACGGCCCAAGCCAACCATGCCAAGCTGCATCTCATAATCTCCTGAGAATTGAGAATCTAATCGATATTATGCGCGAATACCTATCACTCGCACTGCAGCACGCAAGCGAAGTCTCCGTCACAATAGCGGGAACGCCGACGCTTCGCGCGCCGATAAACGCGAGAACCGCGAGCCCGCAAGGCCTTCCGCCGAATCTGGAAACTAAAAAAATATTTCGAATGTCAACCGCAAACCGCCAATAAGGCTGCGGCTCATTGCTGCACCGCAAGAATTACGCGCCCGCTGGTGGCATCGCTGAGCATCCGCGCGGTCTCGGAGAACACCGCTTCCGGCACGGAAAGCGTCAGCATCGCACCCGCATCCACGAACACCTCGGCCACAACGCGCACGCCGGCGGAGCCCGCAAGCCGCGCCTTCACCAAAGCCAGATCGGAAAAATTCACCGCGATCTCCGCCTCGGTGGTCGCCACCAGTTCGACCGTCGCCGCGGCCCTCAGACACGCGGCGGCCGTGCCGCCATAGGCGCGGATAAGACCGCCGGTTCCAAGCAGCACGCCGCCGAACCAGCGAGTAACGACGACAGCCACTCGGTCGAACGATTGCCCGTCGATCGCCTGCAGGATCGGCTTGCCCGCGGTGCCGCTCGGCTCGCCATCATCGTTGAAGCGATAATTCTGGCCGATCCGCCACGCCCAACAATTATGGTTGGCGGCGGGATCGCCGTGCGCGGCCAGAAACGCCCGGGCATCCTCCTCGGAGCCGATCGGCGCCGCGACAGCCAGAAACCGGCTCTTCTTGACGATCTGCTCCAGGGTCTCGGTGCGGGTGAGTGAAAACATGGCCATTGCCATATCGCCAGCACCGCGCGCTTCGCAAGCAAAACCGGCTTGAAGCCCCAGCCCCGCTCGCAAATCCCAGCCCCACTCGCAAATCAAAGGCCACAAAAGCAAAACGCCCGCAGCTGGAAGCAACGGGCGTTTGAAATCTATCTGCTCATAAAGAGCAGCGATCGCTTGTTAGCGAGTGGCGTCGCGAGCAACGCGCTGGATCTCGGAGCGGTCGATGCCGAGGTCGTTCAGCGCACGGTTGGACATGCGGCCGAGTTCGCTAACGGTCTGACGATACTTGCGCCAGTTATTGAAGGAGCGTGCTACGTTCATGATGATCCCCTTTCCTAGGGCTTTCAGCGCTTGGCAGCGTGTTTGCTGCCCGTGTCTCTCTGTTGATGCGAATATATGCATGACGGCCGCCAACGAACAGCGCTAAAGCATCAGAACACCCATGCGTATGATGCATGGCTAAAACGGTGCTGCTTATTATTTTTGCCCTCAGAAAAACCGTAAACGTTTTAGGGCAATGCCCTTTTGCGGCTATTTCGCTCGAATTTGCGGAATGGCATTCAGCTCGACCACAATCGTTAAAGTGTTTTAACCGTTTTAATCGGTGGATATTGGCTCTACGCTTCGAAAAATGAGCAATTCCTGCGTGAGAAAAACCCGAAACGCATCCCGTGCACTGAGCGCATGCTTTATTGGCAAGCCTGCGACGCTGCGCCAGATAGCCTGTGAACACTCACGGCACACCCGTTTTTCGCCGCAAGCAGCCGCCACCCCATTGCCAGCAAACCCGGCATACGGCAGTAGAAGCGCGCCGGCGTGATCGAATGCGCGACATCAGGCGGCCGTGCCAGCACCCGCGCAACAAGGACGTCACATGAAGCATATCCTCGCCGCGGCCACGCTCGTAACCACCACCCTGCTCTCGGTCGCCGCCACCCGCGCCGCCGATTTCGGCGTTACCCCGATGACGGACGGCGACACGTTCATCGGTTGCCTTGCCCAGAACAATCACACCGGCATCGGCTACCTCGCCGTCGGCGACAAGCTGGCGCTGTTTGCCAATGCCGATGCCTTCGCGATCACCAAGGGTGAGCGCGTCAACGGGACATGGTCGGTGGACGGCGCCGCCGCCGCGGAATTCTCCTCGACTGCCGACAGCGACAAGACCGTGACGATCGACGTTCCAAACGATGCCGCGGCTGTCACCGCCTTGACCTCGGGCAAGGAACTGACCGTCACCGCCAACGGTATCGACGTCATCCTGCCGCTGACGGGCACGGAGCAGGCATTTGCCGCGCTGACGACCTGCATGAAGGAAAACGGCGCTGAATAGCGCCTGATACCAGGGCGTTCGAAGCGCGATACGATCGCTGGCGATGAGAAGGTAGAGTGCGATCCGCGGCAACCGATGGAGGTTTACGATCCTGGGTGCCTACAAACGTAGGTGGGCGCCATATGTCCAAGCCCACGGGCCTGGCCAGGGACAGCTCCCTTTGGATCGAGTATGGCCCCAGGGATTGTGGTTCCTGTCGAGAGGCGCAGATCGCAACTGCTATATAAGACCGATCCATGACGTGCGCCAGATGCTGACGCGGGCGTCCCGGATTTAATTCGAGCGCTTCAGTTGAGCCCGCTTCAGTTCAGAGCCGCCGGCGCCCGGCCGTTCAGCTTGTCGGTGATCCCGCGCAGCTGACTGCTGACCTCGACGATGGCGGCCGCGATGCTCTCTTCGGTGCGGCTGGTTGCCGCCAATACCGTGTCGCGGTTGCTGCGCAGGCTGTTGAGTTCATCTTCCAGGCTGGCGACGCGCCGCGTCAGCTCCGAGATCTCGTCCATGATCATGATGCCGGCCATGACGGTGATGCGGAGATCGCCGATTTCGCCAAACTGATCCTTGAGATGGCCGACATAGCGGTCGAAACGGGTGGCGAGATCGGTCAGGTGGTCTTCCTGCCCCTCTTCGCAGGCCATGCGATAAGCCTTGCCGTCGATCGTTACCGTTACCTGCGCCATGTCGTCAGTCCTTTATTAGCGGTCGAGAACCGCGCGGATCGTCTCCATCGCCGTCACCAGACGACGCGACACCTCGCGATTGACCTCTTCCAGCCGGTTCGCGCGGAATTCCGCCTGATCCAGCTCCTGCGCCAGCTTGGAGCGATCGGCATGCACGCGGCGTACCTCACCCTCGATCTCGCCGGTCTCGCGCTGCCGCTCGATGCGGGCGTCGACGGCGCTGTCAAGCGCCGAAATCGCCTGCCGGAGCTCCAGGAGCGCTGCATCGATGCTGTTGCCTGTGGATGTCATGTCTTTCCGGTTCCCCGCGCAAGACCCGCGAATCGGTATTGAGGCCCGACGCGATGTTTTCAAAAGGATATGCAGCTCGCCAACTGCCCGTCAATAAAGGCTGGAAGGCGGCAGGCGAGCTAGTTGTGGATGACTGAAATCGGCAACTCTGTCGACAGCCTCCTCGGCGCCTCTGTCACACGCCTGTCAACTTTTGTTAAAATCGTTGGTCAAATGTCAAAAATCGTCATTCCGAGCTCTCTAATAGGGCTTCGATTTATTGACTTGCCTGCTCCAACTGCTATTTGTGCACCCGCTCTCATTGATGGTCTCCGCAGGCTTGAGGCCATCCCCCGACACCCCGGAACAAGCGGAATAGCGATGATTTCTCCTGAACAACACGACCGGATGGCAAACGCGATCCGTTTCCTCTCAATGGATGCAGTCGAGAAGGCGAATTCCGGCCATCCGGGCATGCCGATGGGTATGGCCGATGTCGCCACCGTCCTGTTCTCGAAGTATCTGAAGTTCGACCCGTTGAAGCCGCATTGGCCAGACCGCGACCGCTTCGTGCTGTCGGCCGGCCACGGCTCGATGCTGCTCTACTCGCTGCTCTATCTAACCGGCTACCCTGACATGTCGGTCGATGATCTCCAGCAGTTCCGCCAGCTCGGCTCCAAGACCGCCGGTCACCCGGAATATGGCCATGCCACCGGCATCGAAACCACCACCGGCCCGCTCGGCCAGGGCATTGCCAATGCCGTCGGCATGGCGATCGCCGAACGCAAGCTGCGCGAGGAATTCGGCGCCGACCTGCAGGATCACTACACCTACGTGATCAACGGCGACGGCTGCCTGATGGAAGGCATCAGCCATGAAGCCATCGCGCTCGCCGGCCACCTGAAGCTCAACAAGCTCATCCTCTTCTGGGACAACAACTCGATCACCATCGACGGCGCTGTGTCGCTCTCGGATTCGACCGACCAGATCATGCGCTTCAAGGCTGTTCACTGGCACACGATCGAAGTCGACGGCCACGACCAGGCTGCGATTGCCGCTGCCATCGAAGAAGCCCACAAGTCCGACAAGCCGACCTTCATCGCTTGCAAGACGGTGATCGGCTTCGGCGCCCCGAACAAGCAGGGCAGCCACAAGGTTCACGGTTCGCCGCTCGGCGCCGAGGAAATCGCAGCGACCCGCAAGGCGCTGAACTGGGAATACGCACCCTTCGTCATCCCGAACGACGTTCTCTCCGATTGGCGCGCCGCCGGCACGCGTTCGGCTGAAGCCGTCAAGGCATGGGAAGGCCGCCTCGAGAAGGCAGCGACCAAGGCCGAATTCACCCGCCGCTTCGCGGGCGACCTGCCTGAGGGTTTCGACGCCGCCATCAGCGACTACAAGAAGAAGCTCGCCGAGACCAAGCCGACCGTTGCGACCCGCAAGGCTTCCGAAGACGCGCTTGAAGTCATCAACGGCTTCCTGCCGGAGACGATCGGCGGCTCCGCCGACCTGACGCCGTCGAACAACACCAAGACCAGCCAGATGCATTCGATCACGCCGACGGACTTCGCCGGTCGTTACATGCACTGGGGCATCCGCGAGCACGGCATGGCGTCTGCCATGAACGGTATCGCGCTGCACGGCGGTCTCATCCCCTACGGCGGCGGCTTCATGATCTTCTCGGATTATTGCCGTCCTCCGATCCGCCTCGCTTCGCTGATGGGCATCCGCGTCGTCCACGTTCTGACGCACGACTCGATCGGCGTTGGCGAAGACGGCCCGACCCACCAGCCGGTCGAGCAGATGGCCTCGCTGCGCGCCATCCCGAACCTGATGATGTTCCGCCCGGCCGACGCTGTCGAAACCGCCGAGTGCTGGCAGATCGCGCTGAACACCAAGGACCGCCCGTCGGGCCTGGCGCTCACCCGCCAGAACCTCACCACGGTTCGTACCGAGTACAGCGAGAAGAACCTTTGCGAACTCGGCGCCTACACGTTGGCCGGCAATGCCGACGCCAAGGTGACGATCTTCGCTTCGGGCTCCGAAGTCGAGCTGGCCGTTGCCGCCCGCAAGACGCTTGAAGAAAAGGGCGTTACCGTCCGCGTCGTCTCGGTCCCCTCGACCGAACTGTTCTTCGAGCAGCCGGATGCCTACCGCGCCGAAATCCTCGGCAAGTCGCCGATCAAGATCGCCGTCGAAGCCGCCGTTCGCGAAGGCTGGGATGCGTTCATCGGACCGGAAGGCACCTTCATCGGCATGAAGGGCTTCGGTGCTTCGGGTCCTGCCAAGGATGTCTTCAAGAAGTTCGGCATCACGGCGGAAGCCGTCGTCGCCGCAGTTGAAGCCAAGCTTTGATCTGATACAAGGAGCGCCTCAGGGCGCTCCTCTTTGCTTATAAACCAAGCCCTACTCTCGGGAGAGACACACATGACTGTAAAGGTTGCCATCAACGGCTTCGGTCGTATCGGCCGCAATGTTCTCCGCGCCATCGTTGAATCCGGCCGCACGGACATCGAAGTCGTTGCCATCAACGACCTCGGCCCGGTCGAGACCAACGCGCACCTGCTGCGTTACGATTCGATCCACGGCAAGTTCCCTGCCGAAGTGAAGGTCGAAGGTGACACGATCACCGTCGGCGGCGGCAAGCCGATCAAGGTCACCGCTGTTCGCGACCCGGCACAGCTGCCGCACGCCGAACTCGGCATCGACATCGCCATGGAATGCACCGGCATCTTCACCTCGCGCGACAAGGCTGCCGCCCACCTGACGGCTGGCGCCAAGCGCGTCATCGTTTCGGCTCCTGCCGACGGTGCCGACCTGACCGTCGTCTTCGGCGTCAACCACGATCAGCTGACCAAGGACCACCTGGTCATCTCCAACGCTTCCTGCACGACGAACTGCCTCGTGCCGGTGGTCAAGGTTCTCGACGATCTCGTCGGCATCGATCATGGCTTCATGACCACGATCCACTCCTACACGGGTGACCAGCCGACGCTCGACACCATGCACAAGGACCTGTACCGCGCCCGCGCCGCAGCTCTGTCCATGATCCCGACCTCGACGGGTGCAGCAAAGGCCGTTGGCCTCGTCATGCCGCACCTCAAGGGCAAGCTCGACGGCACCTCGATCCGCGTTCCGACCCCGAACGTTTCGGTCGTGGACTTCAAGTTCGTTGCCAAGAAGGCCACCTCGGTTGCCGAAATCAACGAAGCCATCAAGGCTGCTTCGAACGGCAAGCTGAAGGGCATCCTCGGCTACACCGACGAGCCGCTGGTTTCGCGCGACTTCAACCACGACAGCCACTCCTCGATCTTCGCCTCCGACCAGACCAAGGTCATGGAAGGTAACTTCGTGCGCGTTCTGTCCTGGTACGACAACGAGTGGGGCTTCTCCAGCCGCATGTCGGACACGGCCGTCGCCTTCGCCAAGACCATCTAAGGTTAGCGATATCGATTTCGGAAAGCGGCTCGGGAAACCGGGCCGCTTTTCGTTTGCCAAGACACGCCAAGGCAGCCAAACGTGCTTGCCGTCATCCGGCCGGATGGGGTAAATTCGATCGAAGCTGTAACGCGGTCGCGCAACGAGACGCCGAACCGACAACGAGCGAACCACCCATGAAAATCCTGATGTTGGCAATCTTACTTGTCATGATCGCCGGTGTGCTCAGCCTGACCGTCGTCGGCGGCGGCTCCAAGCAGCTCGCCAAGGGCCAGCCGCTTCTCGCCTCCTCCTCGCGACTGATGGGACCGCGATAATTGCACGCACGACGGCTGCGGGGCTGGCGTGGCGCGAATGAACACCATAATGTTAGACATCAGCGAAACGAAAGAGAATTCAATGGATTATTTCACCATCGAGATATCGGGCAAAGCCATAGCGAGTTTCCGCTCGGAAAACGCCGAAGACGCCAAGCACTTCATCGAGGCCGAGGATTTCCGCGAGGATCTGACGGTGCTCGAGACCGAAGGCAAGCCGGTATGGGATGGCAAGGCGCCGCTCACCCTGCGCAAGGCGACGCCTGATGAGGCGAGCGAAGTCGAGCATGCCTACGAGTTCGACGACGATCCCTCGCGCACCATCGACGACGAATTCGTCGTCTTCCTCATCCCGATTTCGGACGCGGATGAAGACGACAGCGACGAAGAAGCGTAAGGCCAAAGAGAAATACGCGACGATTGTCCAAGAAAAGGACAGGGCAGCGATTTCTGCCCTGCTCTCGCCTGATTTGATCCTACACTTTACTCAGGATCACTCTCCAACCGTTCATTTGATTTGCCGTTAGGCGGATCGCTCAGCAGCATGATGCAGCAAAGCGCAAGGATAGCCCTTTAGGTCTACCCTTCGTTCGGATTTTGCCGTTTACTGGCAGGCATCGGACCGGAACTGGAGACGCGATACCATAGTTTTAGACAGCCGCATTCGACGGGGGGCGACACTGCGGCGATTGATATTTGCATAAAGGGGTTCGGGCATGGAAGCATTCTACATCGTCGTACTGGTATCGACGGCGCTCGTGCTTCTTGCGGCCTTCTCCAGCCTGCTCGCCTTCCGCTTCGGCGCGCCCCTTCTGCTCCTGTTTCTCGGCATCGGCCTGCTTGCCGGCAGCGACGGCCTCGGCATCGAATTCACCAACAATTACCTCGCCTACATCCTCGGCTCGATCGCGCTTGCCATCATCCTGTTCGATTCCGGTTTCGGCACACCGGTGCAGGCCTTCAAGCTCGCCGCCGTCCCCTCGATAACGCTGGCATCGGTCGGCGTGCTGATGACGGCGTCCTTGTTTGCCGTCGCGGCCATGTGGCTTTTGAACTTCACCTGGCTCGAGGGCATGCTGCTCGGCTCCATCGTCGCCTCCACCGATGCCGCCGCCGTCTTCTTCCTGCTGCGCATCGGCGGCATCAACATCCGCGACAAGGTGCGGTCGACGCTCGAGGTCGAATCCGGCACCAACGACCCGATGGCGATCTTTCTCACCATCGCACTGGTTGAGGTCCTGGCATCGGGCGAGCGCTATCACGGCATCAACATCGGCATGCTCGCCATGTTCGTGCAGCAGATGGGCCTCGGCGTCATCCTCGGCCTGCTCGGCGGCATGATGATCGTGCTGATCGTCGGTAGGCTGGAGACCGATCGCGGCTTGACGCCGATCTTCGTTCTGGCGCTGGCGCTTCTGGTCTTCTCGTTCACCGGCGCCGTCGGCGGCAGCGGCTTCCTCGCGGTCTACGTCGCCGGCATCTATGCCGGGAACCGCAAGCTGCCCGGCTATGCCTCGATCAAGCGCTTCCAGGACGGCATGACCTGGCTGGCGCAGATCATCATGTTCCTGGTGCTCGGCCTGCTCGCGACGCCGTCGCAATTCGGCGCGATCGCCATCCCCGCCGTGCTGCTTGCCCTCTTCCTGATCTTCATCGCCCGCCCGCTGGCGATCTGGCTGTCGCTGCTGCCCTTCGACTATACGCAGCAGGAAATCGGCTTCGTCGCCTGGGTCGGCCTGCGCGGCGCCGTCTCCATCCTGCTTGCCATCATGCCAATCCTCGGCGGGCTGGAAAACGGTCAGGTCTACTTCAACACTGCCTTCATCATCGTGCTCGTCTCGCTGCTGGTGCAGGGCTGGACCATCAAGCCGGTCGCCAAGAAACTCGGCCTGATCATTCCGCCGCGCATCGGCGCCGTCGACAAGGTGGAGGTCGACCTGCCGGGCGCGGCCAACCACGAGCTCCTCTCCTATCGCGTCGTCAAGGACAGCCCGGTGCTGCGCGGCGAGCGCATTCCGCGCTGGGCCACGCCCTCGCTCGTCATCCGCGACGGCAAGTCGATGCGCTATCAATATGCCGGCCGCCTGCGCGAGAACGATCTCGTCTACCTCTTCATCGTCCCCTCCTACTCGCGCCTGCTCGACAAGCTTTTCGCGAGCCGCGTGCCGGTGGAGGAAGACGACACTGATTTCTTCGGCGCCTTCGCACTCTCCCCAAGCCGCCCGGCGACCGATCTCGACGCCGCCTATGGCCCCGGCCTTTTGAACGAAAACGAGAAGGGCTTGACCATCGCCGAGCTGATGAAGCAGCGTCTCGGCGGCAAGGCGGAATATGCCGACCGCGTGCGCCTGGGCTCCATCATCCTCATCGTCCGCGACCTCGACGACCACGATCATATCAGCGCGATCGGCATGTCTCTGGAGGCCGTCGAGCCGGCCGTAACGCTGCCGATCTTCATCAATCTGCGTGATATCATCGACCGCGTGCATGACCGCTTCAAGAGCCGCAAGAACAAGGAGGCGGCAGCCGCCGCGGCGGGTGGAAAAGCCGACGAAAACCCGCGCTGAACGCCTTGCGTCCGCGATGATCCTTGCTATGGTCCCCGCATCTTTTCAGGCAATAAACGAACGGATTTCCCCATGCCTTCCTTCAAGACACTCGACGATCTTAACGACATTGCCGGAAAGCGCGTTCTCGTCCGCGTCGACCTCAACGTCCCGGTAAAGGACGGCAAGGTGACGGACGTGACCCGCATCGAGCGCGTCGCCCCGACCATCAAGGAACTGTCCGAGAAGGGCGCCAAGGTTATTCTTCTCGCGCACTTCGGCCGCCCCAAGGATGGCCCCTCGCCTGACCTGTCGCTCACCCTGATCGCCCCCTCGGTTGAAGCCGTGCTCGATCATCCCGTGCAGACGGCAACCGACGTCATCGGCGAAGTCGCCGCCGGCGCCGTGGCCGCCATGAAGGATGGCGACATCCTGCTTCTTGAAAACACCCGCTTCCACAAGGGCGAGGAAAAGAACGACCCCGATTTCGTCAAGGCGCTGGTCGCCAATGGCGACATCTACGTCAACGACGCCTTCTCGGCCGCGCACCGCGCCCACGCCTCGACCGAAGGCCTTGCCCGTCATCTCCCCGCTTACGCCGGCCGCACCATGCAGGCTGAACTGGAAGCGCTGGAAAAGGGCCTCGGCCAGCCGGTTCGTCCCGTCGTTGCTATCGTCGGTGGCGCCAAGGTCTCGACCAAGATCGATCTCCTCATGAACCTCGTGAAGAAGGTCGACGCGCTCGTCATCGGCGGCGGCATGGCCAACACCTTCATCGCCGCGCGCGGCACCAGCGTCGGCAAGTCGCTGTGCGAACATGACCTCGCCGACACCGCCCGCCAGATCATGATCGAAGCCGCAACGGCCGGCTGCGCGATCGTTCTGCCCGAGGACGGCGTCGTCGCCCGCGAGTTCAAGGCAGGTGCCGCCAATGAGATCGTTGCCATCGATGCCATCCCCGATGACGCCATGATGCTCGACGTTGGCCCGAAGTCGGTCGAAGCCGTCAAGGCCTGGATCGAGCGCGCCAACACGCTGGTCTGGAACGGCCCGCTCGGCGCCTTCGAGATCGAACCCTTCGACAAGGCAACCGTCGCCGCCGCGCAGTATGCGGCAGAGCGCACCAAGGCCGGCAAGCTCACCTCGGTCGCCGGTGGCGGCGATACCGTCTCGGCGCTGAACCACGCCGGCGTTGCCGATGACTTCACCTACGTCTCGACCGCGGGCGGTGCGTTCCTGGAATGGATGGAAGGCAAGGTCCTGCCCGGCGTCGAGGTCCTGACCAAGGCCAAGTAAGTCAAACCGGGTTTTCGGCCTGTTTCGGCCATCTAATCCAAGACCGCGGGAGCCAGCGCTTTCGCGGTCTTTTCGTTGGCACTAAAATAACACTTAACTTTCAAACGTTTGAAATGATTTCAATCGTTTCAATAGCTTACACCAGGATTTTCCTTTTAAAATTCTTCTGATATCGCAGATTCGAGTGCCTATCGGCTTTGACATAGAGCAAAATCCGGACGCGATGCGCCGGTTTTACGGAAGGAGTGAAGTATGGTGGACGCGAAGATGTTGGACAAGATCAGCTCGGCGCCGGGATTCATTGCAGCGCTGGACCAGAGCGGTGGTTCGACACCCGCAGCGTTGCGCCTCTACGGCATTGCCGACAACGATTACCAGGGCGATGAGGAAATGTTCCGCCTGATGCACGCCATGCGCGTCCGCATCATGAGCGCGCCCGCCTTCACCGGCGAAAAGATCATTGCCGCGATCCTCTTCGAGCGGACCATGGACGGCGACGTCGATGGCCAGCCGGTTCCCTCCTATCTCTGGGAAAAGCGCGGCGTCGTTCCGCTTCTCAAGATCGACAAGGGCCTGGCCGCCGAGGAAAACGGCGTCCAGATCATGAAGCCGATGCCTGAGCTGGAGACGCTCCTCGCGCGCGGCCGCGACAAGGGAATTTTCGGCACCAAGATGCGCTCGGTGATCGCAAGCGCCGACCGGTCAGGCATCGCGGCCGTCGTCAAGCAGCAGTTCGAAGTGGCCCGCCAGATCATCGGCAGCGGCCTCGTTCCGATCGTCGAGCCTGAAGTTTCCATCAAGAGCCCGACGAAGCAGGAGGCCGAGGCCATCCTTCGCGACGAGATTGCAAAGCAGCTCGACCTGCTGCCTGCGAGCGAAAAGGTGGTGCTGAAGCTGACGATCCCGACGGTCGCCGATTTCTACGCACCTCTGGTCGCCCACAAGCAGGTCGTGCGCGTCGTCGCCCTTTCCGGCGGCTACAGCCGCACCGACGCCTGCGAAAAGCTCAGCCACAACCACGGCATGATCGCCAGCTTCTCGCGCGCGCTGACGGAAAACCTGCGCGTTTCGATGAGCGACGCGGAGTTCGATGCGAGCCTTGCTGAAACGATCAACGAGATCTACGCGGCCAGCGTCAACAAGGCCTGATCAGCAAGCTGACCTTCACAAACCGGCTGCCTCTGGCGGCCGGTTTTTTGTTGCCGGCTGATTGTCATCGGTCGATTGTCACGGCGACAAGAATTCCCCTTCTGCCAGCCGGCGGCGATGGCTACTGATTGCGCTCCTGAACCATCGGAGCACGCAATGACCGCCGTTTCCTTCACCACCGTCGATGTCTTCACCTCCACCCGCTTCGAAGGCAACCCGCTGGCTGTGATGACGGATGCGCGCGGCCTCTCCGATGATCAGATGCAGAAGATCGCCGCCGAGTTCGGCTATTCGGAAGTGACCTTCGTTCTGCCGCCCGAAAACCCCGAGAATACCGCCCGCGTGCGCATCTTCACACCGACCACCGAAGTGCCCTTCGCCGGCCATCCCAATGTCGGCACCGCCTATGTCCTCGGCAATCTCGACAACATCTTCGGAAAGCCTGTTGGCGACGTCATGCGCTTCGAGGAAAAGGCCGGCGTGGTCACTGTCGACGTGCGCCGCGAACAGGGCCGCGTGACCTCGACCGCGATCCGCGCGCCGAAGCCGCTATCGACTGGCAACACCGTCGCTGCAGACACCATCGCCTGCTGCATCGCCATCGACAGCGCGAAAGTCAGCACCCGCATCCACCAGCCGCTGACGACATCCGTCGGCCTGAGCTTCGTCGTCGCCGAACTCGCCGACCTCGACACGCTCGCCCGCGCCCGCCCCAATCTCGCATACTTCCAGGATGCCGCCGGCCCGACGCTTGAGGGCAACCACGACTTCTCGCTCTTTGTGTACGTTCGATCGGCCGACAAACCCTGGCACATCCGCGCCCGCATGTTCGCCCCGCTCGACAACGTCCCGGAAGACCCCGCGACCGGCAGCGCCTCGGCCGCACTCGGCGCCTACCTCGTCTCGCTGGAGCCGGAACCCGACATGACGGTATCGCTGACCATCGAGCAGGGCGTCGAAATGGGCCGCCGCAGCCTCATCGGCATCGAGGTGACGAAGACCGGCGGCGTGGTCACCGACGTTGCGATCTCGGGCGCCTGCGTCGAGGTCATGCGCGGCGTGATCGACTGCTGATCATGTCGCTTGAACAGGACGGATCCGCGCCCCGGCGCGCTTGACAGCAATACGGCCCCGGCGATATCAAACTGGCTATCGGCAATGGATTCTGCCGAGGCCAGAAAAGGCTGAACCGCTTCCCCGATGAAGCCGATGACTCCTACTTCATTTGCCATCGCGCGAAAGGGTAGAGTCATGTTCGAAGTCCTGTTTTCATCACACATCGCCGGCGATACCGCCCGTCATCAGGGGGCAGCACTATGATCGCCTTCTCCGATATTTTCGGCATCCGCCTGCGCCAGCTTCGCGATATCGGCAAGTGGATCGCCGTCATCGTTCCGATGGCAATCGTCGTCGGCTCGCTCTGCGCATTCTTCCTCTGGGCGCTCGATCTTGCGACCAGGAGCCGCTTCGACCATCCCTGGCTGCTCTACGGCCTGCCCGCTGCCGGCTTCCTCATGGTGCTGATCTACCAGACATTCGGAAAGTCCGCCGAGGGCGGCAACAACCTCATCGTCGACCAGATCCACGAACCCGGCGCCGGCGTACCCCTGCGCATGGCCCCACTCATCCTCATCTCCACCATCGCCACGCATCTCTTCGGCGGCTCGGCCGGCCGCGAGGGCACGGCGGTGCAGCTCGGCGGCAGCATCGCCAGCGCCGTGGCGAAACTCTTCCGCCTGTCGCCCGCCGACGTGAAAATCCTCCTCATGGGCGGCATCGCGGCCGGTTTCGGCGCGGTCTTCGGCACACCGATCGCCGGCGCCATCTTCGCGCTCGAAGTGCTGACCATCGGCCGCATACAGTATGAAGCGCTGATCCCCTGCCTGATGGCCGCAGTGACCGGTGACTGGGCCTGCCATGCCTGGGGCATCGAGCATACGCATTACCACATCGCCTATCTCGCCGACGCGCCTGCCAATGTCTTCCATCTCGATGCGATCCTGCTGTCGAAAGTCGCCATCGCCGGCGTCATCTTCGGGCTCGCGGCGAAATCCTTCGCCGAACTCTCCCACGCGGCTTCAGCCCTGTTCAAGAAGCTCCTGCCCTACGCCCCGCTGCGCCCGGTTCTGGCCGGACTGATCCTGATCGGCCTCGTCCATCTGCTCGGCACCCGCGCCTATCTCGGCCTCGGCGTCTGGTCGCCCGACGCCGCCGACCCCACCATCGTGGGCTTCTTTGCGCCCGGCGCCGTCGATTACTGGAGCTGGCTGTGGAAGGCACTCTTCACCATCGTCACGCTCAGCGCCGGCTTCAAGGGCGGCGAGGTGACGCCGCTCTTCTTCATCGGCGCCGCGCTCGGCAATGCGCTGGCAGCCCTCTTCGGCGCGCCGTCCGATCTCTTCGCCGGGCTCGGCTTCGTGGCGATCTTCGCCGGCGCCACCAACACGCCGCTCGCCTGCATGATCATGGGCATCGAGCTCTTCGGCGCCACCCACGCCGTCTACCTCGCCGTCGCCTGCTTCCTCGCCTATCTCTGCAGCGGCCATTCGAGCATCTATCTCGCCCAACGCCTCGGCGTCCCGAAACGCCGCGCCATCGGCACGATCCCCTCAGACGTCTCGCTCCGCCATATCAGGGAGCGGAAGGTGCCGGCGGCCGAGGGTGTCGAGAAATGACAAAATGAAACCGCCCGCCACGAGATACGCGGCGGGCGACTTGTTCGGCATCGGCCTACGCAGCGCTTGAAAACAGATAAGGCCGGCGCTCGGTCTCACTCGTCTTGAAGGAGTGCCGCAGATGCAGCAGATCCTTGCGCGCGATCAGCCCGACCAGCCGCTTCGTTTGCGGATCGATGACGGGGATGCGCCCTTCTCCCGAGTTCAGCATGATATCCGTGACATGCCCGACCGTATCATCCGCAAGTGCATAGGCGATCTCGGCGTTCGATGTCGCGTCGACAATACTGACATTGGGTGCCACGCCCTCCTGATGCCACCGCAGCACATCGGCGCGGGAGACAAGGCCGAGCAACACACGCTGCTCGTCGACCACAGGATAGACGCGATGCGTCTTCTCGGCCGTCTCGAAGAAGGTCTTCACCTCCCCCACCGTCTCGCGCGATGAAAGCACGTCGACATCCACGATCATGATGTCGCGAGCACGCGTCAGCTCAAACGGATCGATGCCGTATTCCCGCGTGATGTGCTGGCCGCGCCGGGCGATCTTTTCCGTCAGGATCGAGCGCCGGAGCACAAGCACCGTCACCGCATAGGCCGACACCGTGGCGGCGAGCAGCGGCAGGAGCGCCGACAGGTCTCCCGTCAGTTCCACCGCGAAAAACGTCCCGGTCAGTGGCGCGCGCATCGTGCCGCCCATCATCGCGGCCATACCAATCAGCGCCCAGAAGCCCTGGTCGCCTGGCAGAAACAGCCCGGCCAGCCAGCCGATCGCCCCACCGAAGATGAGCAGCGGCGCCAGCACGCCACCCGATGTGCCGGAGGAGAGCGCGATCAGCCAGATCGCCACCTTCACCGCTAGAATGGTGAGGACGGCGGCCGGAAGCACGTTGCTATGCAGCAGATCCTCGATGATATCGTAGCCGACGCCGAGCGCGCGCGGCTCGATCAGCCCGCCGATCCCGATGAACAGGCCACCGATCGCCGGGCACCACATCCAGTGAACAGGCAGGGCCTCGAACAGGTCCTCGACCTTGTAGAGGAGCACGGTCAGAAGACCGGAAGCGAAGCCGGTGAGAATGCCGAGCCCGGCGCAGAGCGCGATCCCCCACCAAGGGAGGCTCATATCGAAATGCGCGGGAAACAGCGGACCGGCGCCGAACAGAAACGGCCTCCAGCACGCCGACACGCAGGCAGCCACGGCAACCGGAATAAAGCTTCTCGGCTTCCATTCGAACAGCAGCAGCTCGACCGCCAAGAGAAGTGCCGCAATCGGCGTGCCGAAGATCGCGGTCATCCCGGCGGCAGCCCCCGCCACCAGTAGCGACTTTCGCTCCGCCGAGCTCATCTCGAAGCATTGCGCGAACAGCGAGCCGATCGCGCCACCGGTCATGATGATTGGTCCTTCGGCGCCGAACGGGCCACCGGTGCCGATCGAGATCGCAGACGACAGGGGCTTGAGCACCGCCACCTTCGGCGACATCCGGCTTCCGCCGATCAGGATCGCCTCGATGGCTTCGGGAATGCCGTGTCCCCTGATCTTCTCCGAGCCGAAGCGCGCCATCAACCCGATGATCAGTCCGCCGATGACAGGCACGACAAGCATCCATAGCGACGGACGCGCATGCGCCAGGCTCTCGGCAACGAGGCTGACCTTTCCGAACCAGACGACATTCGAGACGAGCGAGATCAAGCTGACTAGCACCCACGCCGCAAACGCGCCGCCGGTGCCGACGACGACGGCCATCGCGATCAGCGCCAGAACGCGCCTGTCAGTGGTGAAATCGCCCGCCGCGCGGCGCGGCAGCAGGGAAGCGGTGTTGGGGGACGTATCGGGGGGAAGAGATTTTGGGGGCATGGTCGATCCTGTCTGGTGTTTATCTGCGCGCTCAAATATATCGTATTACGATATAAATCAAGAGACCCACCTCTCACGCCGCGGGCTTTGCGGATGGCGTCGATAACGGCTAGAGATCGCCCAGGCTTTCATGGGCGTTAACGGAAGGATGTGGCGATGCGGGACGATCTGTCGGAGGAGGATTACGAAGCGCTCGCGAACCTTCGCCACACACTGCGCCGTTTCATGGATTTCAGCGCCTCAGCCGCGCTTGAAGCCGGCCTGCCCGCGCAGCAGCATCAGGCGCTGCTCGCCATCAAGGGGCACCGCGCCCCCGATCCGATGACCGTCGGCCTGCTCGCCGAGCGGTTGATCATCGCGCCGCATACCGCGACCGAACTGGTGGGCCGTCTCGAATCTGCCGGCTACGTCAGCCGCCGCCCCGACCCCAACGACCGCCGCCGCCAGACGCTCCTCCTGACCGACCAGGCCGAAGCCGTCCTCAAACAGCTGACGACCATCCACCTCAAGGAAATCCGCGAAATGGCACCGCGCCTGATCGGCATCCTCCAAAGCATCCAGGAGGAAACCCCGCTGCCTGATGATCCGTGGTCGACGTGAGGCCGCGGACAGCCCTTCAAGGCGCTCCATTGATCTCGACAATATTGCGATCAGGGTCACGAAGATAAAGCTGCGGGAACCCGGCAAGGCCCGTGCGGAAAACCAGCATGTGCTTGGGATCGCCTTCGGGCAAATCCCCGCTGAAGCCGAGCGAGGCGAGGCGTTCGAGAACGCCCTCGAAGTCATCGGTCCGAAACGCGAAGTGCCAGTCGTTGCGATCGATGGTCGGCCGTTGCCGGAACGTGCCCTCGGGATGCACGACGAGATGGACCTGCAGACTGCCGCAGGCGAGCCACGCCCCGCCCACTGGAAAGTCCGGCCGAGGGATTTCGGAAAGGCCAAAGACATCGCGGTAAAACGGAAGAGATTTATCCAGGTCATCAGTGATGATCGACACGTGATGCAGGGCAAGCATGTCCTCTCCCCCCAAGAAGCGTCCAAGCAGCCGTAAAGTACCCGAAACGGCGGCCGGACGCCATCGGGGGCGAGCCTCTTCCCGCGACCGGCGTCTCTACAACCAATTGCGCTTAAACAAACAGATCCCGCCCAAGCAGCGCAACCGCCCAGATCGCGAAGGCAAACAGCGCGATCTTCCAGAAATCCGCGCGCTTTCTGAGGCCCGGAAGACCCAGCGGCTTGATCAGGTGCACCACCATCGCAAGCATCAGGAGAAGCGCGATCAGCTTCGTCATGTCTTTATTTTTCCATATGTTCTTGATGTCACAGGACGGACATTATTTCGCGCGACGACTGCCTCTAAACATGCCGTAAAGGCATTCGGGGAGACAATCAACATTTCAAAGACTGGGCAGCATCGTGTGCTGCCATATGTCTTTGTGCATGTAAGCTGAGTTGCATGGGGGGCCAATGAAACGAAATCTTCTATCCGTCGCCGCACTTCTGTTCGGCACGCTCTTTCTGTTCATGGGCAATGGCCTGCAGGGCATCCTCCTCCCCGTCCGCGGCAATCTCGAAGGTTATGCGACCACCACGCTCGGCCTGCTCGGCACATCCTGGGCAGCAGGCTTCGTCATCGGTTGCCTGGTTGCGCCGAAGATGGTCAGCCGCGTCGGACATGTGCGCGCCTTCTCCGGCTTCATCTCGATCATCGCCATCATCGCGCTGGTCAGCGGCATCGCCGTTCATCCGGTCTGGTGGGTGCTCTTGCGCGCCGTCACCGGCTTTGCCACGGCCGGCACCTCGATGATCATCGAGAGCTGGTTGAACGAGCGCGCGACAAACGAGAGCCGCGGCGCGATCTTCTCGCTCTATATCGCCATCACCCTGATCGGCGTCGTCGCCGGCCAGATGATGATCCCGCTCGAGGATGTGCGCACGCCCATTCTCTTCATGATCTGCGGCATCTTCTATTGCATCGCCATGCTGCCGACGCTGCTGTCGACCGCCGCCTCGCCGCAGCCGCTGAAGGCCGTGAAGCTTGATCTCAAGGCGCTCTATCGCAATTCGCCGGTCTCCTGCCTAGGCATTCTCCTGGTCGGCATCGCCAATGGCGCCTACGGCACGCTGGGCGCCGTCTTCGGCGCCGGCGCCGGTCTCTCGGATACCTCGATCGCCATCATGATGAGCTCTACCATCTTTGCCGGCGCCGTCATGCAGCTCCCGGCCGGCCGACTGTCCGACCGCATCGACCGCCGCTACGTGCTGGCCGCCATGTCGGCGATCGCGGCCCTTGCCGGCCTGATGCTTGTCGTCCTCCACCCCTCCTCGCCCGCCTTCATCATCACGCTGGTGGTGCTCTATGGCGCGGTTGCCAACACGCTCTATCCGATCGCCGTCGCCCACGCCAACGACTATGCCTCCTCGGAGGACTTCGTGAAGGTCTCCGGCGGCCTGCTGCTGCTTTACGGTATCGGCACCATCATCGGCCCGACGATCGGCGGCCCGGTCATGTCGATGGCAAGCCCGCACGCGCTGTTCCTGGTGACCGCGCTCGCCCATGTGCTGATCACGGCTTACGCGATCATCCGCAGCCGCGCGCGCGCCGCCATCCCGGCAAGCGACCGCGACGCCTTCACCACCATCCCGACGGCCACGTCGCAGACGATGACCCCGGAGGGCATGTCGCTGGCCGATCGCGGGCAGAACAAGACGCCCGAGCCGCCGCTGGAGCCGGCAACCCGATAGACTTGGAATGCGGAGACGGCCGGGCGCTTGCCCGCCGACACGAGGACGGAGGACTGAACATGAGCATCATGGATGACGACCGGCCGCAGAAGAAGCCGAATCACGAGATCGGCATGGACCTCTCGATGATGTCGGTGGACGAGCTGAACGCGCGTATCGACATGCTCAAGGCCGAGATTTCGCGCATCGAGCAGGAAGCCGCTCGCAAGGCATCGGGAAGATTGGCCGCAGAAAACCTCTTCAAATCGTGACCCGGCAAAAGGCCGGATTTGATTTATAGCCG
Organism: Rhizobium sp. Rhizsp42; assembly: GCF_047304155.1. Lineage (NCBI taxonomy): Bacteria > Pseudomonadati > Pseudomonadota > Alphaproteobacteria > Hyphomicrobiales > Rhizobiaceae > Rhizobium > Rhizobium sp. Rhizsp42. Next base: position 28,606 of record NZ_JBGLYS010000043.1, read on the forward strand.
CCGCGCAAGTGTTAATTCGGCACACACTTAATGAGGCGTTAAGCTTTCTAATGTATTGATGTGCTCATCCGGACTTGCTCTGGATCTCAGACAGTTTCCCATGCGGTGAATTGGTCTGATTTTTCTCCCTGTTTTACCTTGAGAGCCGCTTTTGCGGCTCTCCTTTTTCGCATTGGCTGGGGACGAAAACCACGAAACTGTGGAAGTTAACCCTTTATTAAGAAACGCCTTGCGCTATTAGGCTAAAACTACCATCTTTAAAGTCATTAAGGCCGACCGGTGAAACCTTTTGGGACCGGCCTGCGTTACCTGATCAATAAGTAGATGCGTGCAACAGGGACCCTTTAAATGTCAGAGCTTGGATTGAACACGATCAGTTTTGCAGGACGCGCTGCCGCATCGTCGCAGTTTAAGACATTGTACTCCGAGGGCATGTCGCTGGTCGAAGAGACCGCCGCCTATCTGGATGGCAATGGCCGCACCGCATCCAAGGTTCTGCCGCGCATGGCATCGGTTCTCTACGCAGCGGAATCGATGCGCCTCACCACCCGCCTGATGCAGATGGCCTCCTGGCTCCTCCTGCAGCGCGCCGTCAACAATGGCGAAATGTCGCGCGATCAGGTTCTGGCCGAAAAGAACAAGGTTCGTCTCGACGGCTTCAACGTCGACCGCAACGCTCCGGGCTGGGGCGACCTGCCGGAAGCCTTCCGCGATCTGATCGAACGCTCGCTGCGCCTGCAGAACCGCGTCGCCCTGCTCGACCGCGAAATCTATCGCCCGAACGAGGCAGCGATCGTTCCCGACAACCAGAACAGCGTCCAGGCTCAGCTCAGCCTGCTGCAGACGGCATTCGGCAACAACTGATCCATTCAAAGTAGACTGCATAAACCGGCTGCGTTCCCTGCGCGGCCGGTTTTTTGTTGTCTGGGCCTGACGGCCAACAATAGTATCGGAAGCAACTTCACAACATAGGCGGACTGCAATGACGCCAGAGTATGTTCTTGCTCTCTACGAGCAGAAGATCAACAGCCACCGATTTGAGGAACTCGCCCCTCTCTTCTCAGACAACGCTGTGATCTGGTTCTCCGATGGCAGCCATCGCGGACTGGAGGCAATCCGCATCGCTTTTGAAGAGACCTGGGCCAAAATAGCAGACGAGACGTATTGGCTCGAAGATCTGCAATGGCTGGGAACAGGCGACGGGACCGCCGCATGCATTTACACATTTCACTGGACGGGCCTATGGGACAGCAGACCAGCAAGAGGAAAGGGGCGCGGCACCACGGTTCTCTGCAAGGAGGCCGGCACATGGAAAATCACCCATGAACATCTCAGCCGCTTTCCAGATAGTCGGTAGCCAAACGCAAAAAAGCCCCGCTTTCGCAGGGCTCCTTCGAAATCAGTGCAACAGCTGCGATTAGAGGCCGAGGCCGCCGAAACGCTTGTTGAACTTGGAAACGCGGCCACCGCGGTCCATGAGCTGCTGGTTGCCGCCCGTCCAGGCCGGGTGCGACTTGGAATCGATTTCGAGGTTCATTACAGCGCCTTCCGAACCCCAGGTCGAGCGGGTTTCGTATTCGGTGCCGTCGGTCATGACTACCTTGATGGTGTGGTAGTCGGGATGGATTTCAGCCTTCATAACAATCTTCCTGCGATGTCACGTCCATTTGACGCACCACGTTGCGACAAGAGGACCGATTGAATAAATGAAGCCGCAGTCGCTACTGGCTACGGCTTCCCATTAGGATGCGGTGCCTATACATGAAGGCCATTAGGATAACAAGAGCCATCGACCGTGTTGCACGGTGTTGAAGGCTGCTGGAGATTGAATTGACAGACGCAATGCAGACCGAGAAGAAAAAGTCCCGCTCGCTGAAACCTCTCGGCAGACTGACGCCTTATGTCATGCGTTATCGCGGCCTCGTCACCGGCGCCCTCTTCTCGCTGGCGCTCGCCGCCGTCACCTCGCTGGCGCTTCCGCTTGCCGTGCGCCGCATGATCGACCACGGCTTCAGCCACTCCGACGGCCGCTTCATCAACAGCTACTTCATCATGCTCATGGTCATGGCGGTCGTTCTCGCCATATCCAGCGCGCTGCGCTACTTCTTCGTCATCACGCTCGGCGAGCGCATCGTCTCCGACCTCCGCCGCGACGTCTTCGCGCATGTGACGCGGCTGTCCGCCTCCTTCTTCGACGTCAACCAGTCCGGCGAGATCGTCTCGCGGCTGACGGCCGATACCACGCAGATCAAGTCCGCCGTTGGCGCCACCGCCTCGGTCGCGCTCCGCAACATGATCCTGTGTCTCGGCGCCATCGTCATGATGGTCGTCACCTCGCCGAAGCTCGCAAGCCTCGTGCTGTTGGCCATACCCCTCATCGTCTTCCCGCTGGTCGCCTTCGGCCGCTCGGTGCGCAAGCGTTCGCGCGCGGCACAGGACACGCTGGCCGAAGCCTCCGCCTTCGCCAACGAAACCATCGCCGCCACCCGCACCGTCCAGGCCTTCGGTGGCGAGACCGCCGCGGCAAACCGCTATGGCGCAGCCGTCGAAGCCGCCTTCGCCGCCGCCCGCGCCGCCATCCGCTCGCGCTCGCTGCTGACGGGCATCGCCATCACGCTGATCTTCGGCAGCGTCGTCGCCGTCCTTTGGGTCGGCGCGCACAATGTGCTTGAGGGAACGCTGTCTGCCGGCACGCTCGGCCAGTTCCTGCTCTATTCCGTCATCGCCGCCGGCTCGCTCGGGGCGCTGTCGGAAGTCTGGGGCGAACTCTCGCAGGCAGCCGGCGCCGCCGATCGCCTGACCGAACTGCTCGACGAAGTCTCTCCGATCGTAACGCCGGCCTCCCCCATCGCCCTGCCCGATCCGAGCCTCGGCCGCGTCGAGTTCACAGACGTCCACTTCGCCTACCCCTCGCGCCCCGACACATCCGCGCTGCATGGCCTGAGCTTCGCGGTCAAGCCGGGCGAGACCGTCGCCATCGTCGGCCCCTCAGGCGCCGGCAAGACCACCATCTTCTCGCTGCTGCTGCGCTTCTACGATCCGCAGCAGGGCGCCGTCATGATCGATGGCGTCGATGCCCGCCAGACCGATACCGATGGCCTCCGCAAGCGCATCGCTATCGTCCCCCAGGACGTGACGATCTTCGCCGCCTCCATCCATGACAACATCGCCTTCGGCCGCCCGAGCGCCACGCGCGAGGAAGTCCGCGCCGCCGCCATCGCCGCCCAGGCCGACGAGTTCATCGCAAGATTGGAGCAGGGCTACGACACCACGGTCGGCGAACGCGGCATCATGCTGTCGGGCGGCCAGCGCCAGCGCATCGCCATCGCCCGCGCCATCCTCAAGAACGCGCCGATCCTGCTCCTCGATGAAGCCACCTCGGCGCTCGATGCCGAAAGCGAAACGCTGGTGCAGCGGGCATTGGACGGCCTGATGGAAGGTCGCACGACGCTCATCATCGCCCACCGCCTCGCAACCGTGCTGAAGGCTGACCGCATCCTGGTCCTCGACCAGGGCCGCGTCGTCGAGGAAGGCACCCACCAGAGCCTGGTGCGCCACGGCGGCATCTACGCCAAGCTGGCCCGGCTGCAGTTCGATGCGGGCGCCGAGGAGCTGCTTGCGGCGGTGAAGTGACGGCGGAGTGATGTTTCCACTGAGGATTGCAATCGCAAAGGTGCTGCAATAGCGTTGAACCGTATCCAGGGCGCGGGCGATGCGGTTCAACGGTTTCGATTGGGATGATGGCAACTGGCCGAAATGCGGCAGGCATGGTCTGTCCATTCGGACGATCGAATCCGTGTTCGAGCGCCCGGTGAGCATCTTCGACGATCCCTTCGACCCGGGATTGGAGACGAGGATGCGCGCGATCGGCAAGGATGAGCAAGACCGTTACGTCTTCATCGTCTTTTGCCTGCGCGTCAAAAACGGTGTAACTTTGCTGCGTCCCATCAGCGCGCGCTACATGCACGCAAAGGAAGTGAGGCACTATGAACAGCAAAAGTCTTAAGCCGCTTCCGCGCTTCTCCTCCGACCAGCAGGCCGAGGATTTCGTCGCCGATACCGACCTGAGCGAATTCGATCTCTCCAGCGGTCGTGACATGTTGTTTGAGAAGATCTCGCCAGAACACGTGGCGGCGGGCGATTACGTCTTCGTAGTCACGAAGGACGCACAAAGCCGCTTTCATTTTGACGTTAAGCAATCGAGCGGCGAAATCTTGTTCTCGTCCGCGCCCCTGAACTCGAGAGACGCGGCGCTAAAGGCAATCGATGCGTTCAAGGCCGGCATATCCGCAGCTGCGACCAAAGACGCCTCGGACGCCGCCGCCTGAGCGCACCCACCCAAACGTCCCGATGGAATAATTGGATTTTTTGTTTTAGGCTGCGCTTGCAGATTTAAACAACATCCTGATTCCGGGAGACAATCGATGTATAAGTTCGAAGTTTATAAGGACAAGGCAGGCGAATTCCGTTTCCGTTTCAAGGCATCGAACGGCGAAGCGATGTTCGGCTCCGAGGGCTACAAGGCCAAGGCGTCGGCGCTGAGCGCGATCGAATCCATCAAGAAAAACGCTCCCGGAGCCGTCGTCGACGACACCACCAAGGCGGCTGACGCTTGATACATCAAAGGCGGCACCTCAGGGCGCCGCCTTTTTCTTTTGCAATGCTGGCCATGGATAGTGCGGTATGCTGCGCCGTTACTTGCGCAAGCACGCTACCCCGTCACTTCTCCGTCAGCTTCAGCTCGATCCGTCGGTTGGTCGCCCGCGCCTCGGGCGTATCGCCAGGCGCGATCGGCTGATACTCGCCGAAGCCGGCCGCAACCAGCCTGTCCGCCGGCACGCCCTGCGCGATCAGGAACTTGACCACCGAGATCGCGCGCGCCGAAGACAGCTGCCAGTTGTCGGTGAAGCGGCCGGTGCCGGCGAGCGGGACGTTGTCGGTATGGCCGTCGACGCGCAGCACCCAGTTGATTTCCGGCGGAATTTCCTTGGCGACGTCGAGCAGTGCTGCTGCGAGCTTCGCCATCTCCGTCTGCCCGTCGGGATTGAGATCGGCGCCGCCGGAGGGGAAGAGCACTTCCGACTGGAACACGAAGCGGTCACCGACGATGCGGATATTCTCACGATCCGAGAGGATTTCACGCAGGCGCCCGAAGAAGTCCGAGCGATAGCGGTTGAGCTCCTGCACGCGCGCGGCAAGCGCCACGTTGAGGCGGCGGCCGAGATCGGCGATCTTCGTCTGCGACTGCTGGTCCTTCTGCTCGGAGGCCTGCAGCGCCACCTCGACGGCGGCGATCTGGTTGCGCAGCGCAGCGATCTGCTGGTTGAGCAACTCCACCTGGCTCATCGCCCGGTCGCTCATCTGTTTCTGCTCGTCGAGTTCCTTGGTGAGCGAACCGATCCGCTGCTGCGCCGCGTCCTGGCCGCCAGAGCCGGCCGAGAGCAGCGACTGCAGCCGCGAGCGCTCGCCCTCGGCGGTCGCAAGCGAGGCCTGCAGATTGGCGACGCTGTCCTCGAGATCCTGCTTGCTGCCCTTTTCGAGCGCGAGCAGCTGGGTCAGCTCGTTGATCTGGCTGTTCAGCCGGTTCATCACCTCGTCGCGGCCGGAAATCTCGCGGCTGAGAATGAACTGCCCGACGACGAACACCGTGAGCAGGAACATCACCGCGATCAGAAGCGTCGACAGCGCATCGACGAAGCCGGGCCAGTAGTCGACCGTGCGTTCGCGGCGACGGTTGCGGGCAAGAGCCATGGCTTACTTGCCCTCGCTCTTTTCGGTCTGCGGCATCCGCTGCGGCCGATCGCTCGCCGCATGCTTTTCCTGTGCGCCGATCCGTTCGGCCAGCCGGTCGAGCGTGCGGCGCATGGCCTTCGCCTCGTCCTGCTGCGCCTCGATCCAGTCGCGCAACATCTGCTGCTCGTTGCGCATGTTCTTGACCAGCCCCTGGATCCCCTCGGCGAGATTGGCCATGGCCGCGACCGAGCGCTGGCTGCCGCCGCCCTCTTCCGAGACCTTCTGCATGTATTCCGACAGCGCGCGGATCTCTTCCGGCGAAACGCCGCCCTTGGTGTCGATCACGGGAGCGGCAAGGTCGGAGCCGACATCGGTCACCGACGACAGCCAGTTTTCAAGCTCCGTATAGAAACGGTTCTGCGCACGGCCGGCCTGCAGGTCGAGGAAGCCGAGGATCAGCGAGCCGGAAAGACCGAGCAGCGACGACGAGAAAGCCTGTCCCATGCCCGAAAGCGGCTGCGACAGCCCCTCTTTCAGCGCCGAAAGCACATCCGAGGAGCCATTGGTTCCGGCGTCGAGCGACTGGATGACGTTGCTGATCGAGCCGATCGTGCCGATAAGCCCCCAGAAGGTGCCGAGCAAGCCGAGAAAGACGAGGAGGCCGATCAGATAGCGCGAGACGTCGCGGGATTCATCCAGGCGGTTGGCGATCGAATCGAGAATGGAGCGGAAGGCCGTGGTCGAGATGCCGGCAGCCGAGGAGGTGCGGCTGCCGATCAGCGTGCGCATCGGTGCGAGCAGCTTCGGGTTGCGGTTCACCTTGTCGGCGCTGCCGGCGGCGCGGAACGAATTGAACCAGCGCACCTCTGGCCGAAGCGACAGCACATGGCTGAAGACAAGGATGATGCCGATGCCGAGAACGCCGAGAATGAGGCCGTTCAGCCCGGGATTGTGCATGAAGGCCGTCTGCGCCTGGCGGAACAGGATGGATGCTATGAACCCGACGATGACGAGGAACAGCACCATCGTCCACAGAAAGGGCATCGGGCTGGATAGCTTATAGCTGTAATTTCCCGTGGTTTTTTCGGTCGAGCCGAACTCCGCCACATTCACATTTTCCATAGATTCCGCAGCCTCCGGCCTCATCACAACCGGAGACTAGATCATCATTGTGCCGAATTGAAGTATGCGGAACGAAAAAGCCTGTCTTTATAACAAAGACTTACCGGCTGGGCACCGGGCGCTTGGCAACTTCCATCAGCGCCTTCTGGATGTATTCGTTGCCGGCCACGACGCTGCCGGTCTCGAGAATCGAGTTGCCGCCATCCCAATCGCTGACATAGCCGCCGGCTTCGCGGATGAGCAGGATACCGGCCGCGATATCCCAGGCCGAAAGGCCGGTTTCCCAGAAGCCGTCAAAACGGCCGGCCGCGACGTAAGCAAGATCGAGCGAGGCCGAACCCATGCGACGCACACCGGCGACTTCGCCCATGACGTGTCGGAGTTCGACGAGGAATTTGCCGTGATTGCCACGGCCAAGATGCGGAACGCCGCAGGCGACGACCGAATCCGACAGCACGCGGCGCGCGCCGACGCGCAGGCGACGATCGTTGAGGAATGCGCCGCCACCACGCTCGGTGGTGTAGAGCTCGTCGGTCGCCGGGTTGAAGATGACGCCGGCGACGATCTCATTGTTGCGCTCAAGCGCGATCGACACCGCGAACATCGGAATGCCGTGCAGAAAGTTGGTGGTGCCGTCGAGCGGATCGACGATCCAACGATGCGCGCCGTCGGTGCCCTTGATCTCTTCGCCCTCTTCGCCGAGGAAGCCATAGGTCGGACGCGCCTTCAGAAGCTCTTCGCGCACGATCTTCTCGGCCTTGCGGTCGGCGGACGAGACGAAATCGCCCGGTCCCTTGACCGAGACCTGCAGGTTCTGCACTTCGCCGAAATCACGCCCCAGCGATTTTCCTGCCTTGAGGGCAGCCTGAACCATGACATTGAGAAGAGCTGAACGGGCCATGTGGGCGGTTTTCCTTGGGCTAAATAGGTGCGCGTTGTCAGGGCGGGGATGGTCCCTGATCGCCGGTAGAGGCTGCGCTTTATAAGATTGGCGGCTTCAAGACCACAAAATCGGGGAAATTTCAAGAGCGGCGCCGCATGCCTGCATTGAATCGCAGAAAGCTCGCAAATTAATTCTGGACAGATCAGTCTGTAATTCTTATATCTCCCCCATGGCAAGACACAAGGAATTCGATCGCGACCTGGCGCTTGGCGCCGCCATCAACGTGTTCTCAGAGCACGGCTATGAGGGCACGTCGACGGATCAGTTGCTGACGGCAATGAAGATCAGCCGCCAGAGCATGTACGATACCTTCGGCGACAAGCGCGGCCTCTACCTCGAGGCACTGCAGCGCTACAACGCCGACAGTACCGCGAGATTGATCGACGACCTGAAGCGCCAGGCATCGCCGGTCGAAGCGCTCGAAGGCGCGCTCGTCGCCTTTGCCTCGCGGCCGTCGTCGGAAGCCAGCCGCGGCTGCCTCGGCGTCAGCGCCGTCTGCGAATTCGGCCGCACCGACCTTGAGATCGCCACGCTGACCGATACCGCGTCGCGCACCCTGTCCACGGCGCTGAAGACGATCGTCGAAGACGGCCGCAAGAGTGGCGGCATCGCATCCGACATCGACCCCGACGAGGCCGTCCACTTCCTCGGCGCAACCCTGTCAGGCATGAAAGTCAGCGCCCGCAACGGCGCCTCCCCCGAAACCCTTCGCGGTATCGCCCACATCGCCATCCGCAGCCTCCGCTAAGCGCACCGCAAGGCCACACCGCCTTTTCGCGCCCAATTCTAGACTGAACGATCCAGAAATCAGAAAGGAAACCTGAAATGTCTCACTCTCTCACCAGCAAGGTCGCCCTCATCACCGGCGGCTCGCGCGGCATCGGCGCGGCGATCGTCCGCAGGCTGGCGCAAGACGGCGCCGCCGTGGCCTTCACCTATGCCAGCAGCGATGACCGGGCGAAGGCGCTCACCGCCGAGATTGAAGCCAAGGACGGCAAGGCGCTGGCGATCAAGGCCGACAGTGCCGATCCAGAAGCCGTGCGCAATGCCGTCGCCACGACGATCAGCCACTTCGGCGCGCTCGACATTCTCGTCAACAATGCCGGCATCCTGATGCTCGCCCCACTCGACGAATTCGCGCTGGAAGATTTCGACCGCATGTTCGCCGTCAACGTCCGCGCCGTCTTCGTCGGCACCCAGGCGGCGGCAAGGCACATGCAGGCAGGCGGTCGCATCATCAATATCGGCAGCGTCGTTGCCGACCGCAGCGGTTTTCCAACATCCTCGGTCTACAGCATGACCAAGGGCGCCATCGCCTCCATGACCCGCGGCCTAGCGCGCGATCTCGGCCCACGAGGGATTACCGTCAACACCATCCAGCCGGGCCCGACGGCAACCGACATGAACGGCGCGCCGGGCACGGAGGAGCACCTGTCGCCGCTGATGGCACTGGGCCGCATGGGCGAGGACAGCGAAATCGCCAGCCTTGCGGCCTATCTCGCCAGCCCCGAAGCATCCTTCGTCACCGGCTCCGCGCTCACCATCGACGGCGGCTACCTCGCCTAAGCGCAAAAAGCCGGCGGTGCTCGCACGCCGCCGGCTCTCATCTGTTTATTGCAGCGCCTTAGAATTTCTGCTGCGTGATCAAAACCTCGCGGGCGATCTGCTCCAGCGGCAAGATGCGGTCCACCCCGCCCTTGGCGATCGCCTCCTTCGGCATGCCAAAGACAACGGAGGTCGCCTCGTCCTGCGCCACGGTATAGGCGCCGGCCTGATGCATCTCGAGCATCCCCTTGGCGCCGTCGTCGCCCATCCCGGTCATGATGATGCCCATGGCGTTGGAGCCTGCCGAACGCGCCGCCGAGCGGAACAACACGTCGACCGACGGCCGGTGGCGCGAGACCAGCGGGCCGCTCTTGACCGCAACGTGATAGCGCGCGCCGCGCCGCTCGAGCAGCATATGACTATCGCCGGGCGCAATCAGCACATGGCCGCGCAACACGGGATCACCATCGACAGCTTCCTTGACCTCGACCTCGCACAGGCTGTTCAGCCGCTTGGCGAAGGCCGCGGTGAATTTCTCCGGCATGTGCTGGACGATGACGATGCCGGGCGCATTGGCCGGCAGCGCCTCCAGAAACTCGCGCAGCGCCTCGGTGCCGCCAGTCGACGCGCCGACGCAGACCACCATCTCGGTCGTCTTCGCCATGGCTTTCCCTGATGGCGGCGGCAGCATCGCATCCGCTGTCAGCTTCTGCGCCGGCATCGGCGCGCCCGGCCGCAGGCTGTTGACGTTACGCCTGACATTGCCGAGGCGCGCATGCGAGGCGCTTTTCACCGCCTCGCGGATGCGGACGGCATCGTCGGCCAGACTGTCGGCAGCGCCGATCTTCGACTTCAGGATCACATCGACGGCGCCGGCCTCCAGCGCCTGCATCAGCGTTTCCGACCCCGCCTCCGTCAGCGACGAGCACATGACGACGGGGATCGGTCGCTGCGACATCAGCTTGCGCAGGAAGGTGATGCCATCCATGCGCGGCATCTCGACATCGAGCGTGATGACATCGGGAATCTCTTCCTGGATCTTCTTTGCCGCCATGAAGGGATCGGTCGCGACCCCCATGATCTCGATATCGGGATCTTCCTGCAGCACGCGAACGAGCGTCTGGCGAACGCTTGCGGAATCGTCGATGACGAGAACGCGGATCTTCTTGCCCATATGCTCTTTGACCTAGATGCGCTGGAACACGGTGTTGGAAACCTGCTTCAGGGGCAGGTCGATACCGGTGATGGATTCGGAGTGGCCGATGAACATGTAGCCACCCGGCAGGAGCCGCGCGCACAAGCGCTTCAGAACACCCGATTGCGTCGGCTTGTCGAAGTAGATCAGCACGTTGCGGCAGAAGATCATGTGCATCCCCTCGCCGACGGGATAGTTCTCGTCCATCAGGTTCATGCGGGCGAAGCCGACGCGGCTGCGCAGATCAGCCGAGATCCGGACCTCACGGCGATCCTTCTGCTTGGCCACCATCACATATTTCCGCTGCAGCTCGCGCGGCACCGGATGCACCAGATCCTCGGAATAGATGCCGCGCCGCGCCGTCGCCAGCACGTCGGTGCTGAGATCGGTCGCGAGGATGCTGTAGTTGAGGTCGCGCCGGTCGGCGACGAACTCTTCCAGCACCATGGCCATCGTATAGGGCTCGGCCCCCGTCGAGCAGGCCGAGCTCCAGGTGCGGATGGTGCGAACGCCGCTCGAGACGAGTGCGGGAAGCGCCACCTGCTGCATATATTCGAAGTGGCGCGCCTCGCGGAAGAAGTCGGTCTTGTTGGTCGTCACCGCGTCGATCAGATAGACCGTCTCCTGCTCCAGCCCGTCATCGTGAAACAGGAAGTCGCAATAATCGTCGAAGGTCGCGTGCTGCGTTGCCCGCAGCCGGCGGCGAAGCCGGCCCTCAAGCATCGTCAGCTTCGTCGGCGGCATCTTGATGCCGCTATAGTCATAGATGAACTGTGCAAGCTTCTCGAAATTCCGCTTGCTGATCCTGTCGCCCACCATCTGGGCCTCAACGGCAGCCATGCTCATAAGTCAAAATACTCCAGCGTGTCCGCTCAGGCGGCCGATTGCAGGGCGGAGGCATCCTCGCGCGACAGAAGCCGCGCGAGATCGACGATGACGACGAAGCCGGTTTCCCGGCGCACGACGCCGGAAATGTAATCCGAGCGCCAGCGCACGCCGATGTCAGGCGCCGCCTCGATCTGGTCGCGCCGAAACGGCGTGACCTCGAAAACCCGGTCGGCGACGAGGCCGAGCGTGAGGAGCCGGCTCTCCATCGGGATATCGAGGACGAGCACCCGCGTATGCGACGTGGGCACCGTCTTCGACATGCCGAGCTTCAGGCGAAGATCGATGGTCGGGACGCCCTGGCCGCGCACGTCGCGCAGGCCAAGGAGATAGTCGGGACCATTCGGGATCTTGAAGGCCTCGGCATAGTCGAGGATCTCACGAACCACCTCCACAGGCACGGCGAAGATTTCCTCGCCGAGGCTGAAGGTGACGAACTGCGCTTCCTGGGAGGTGGTTGCCATATTATGCGCTTTCCTTGAAATCGGCGTCGCCGTCATCGGGTCCGCCCATGGCCATGTCGAGTGCGAAGCCCTTTGCGCGGGCCTGCTGCGCCGAGACCGAGTTGGCCGCGGGCTTGGATGCAGGCTTGCGGGCGGCAGCGGGCGCGGGGCTGCGCACGGTGATGCGGGCTGCAGGCTTGCGGCTGTCGCGGCTGCCGGCCATGTCGACCTTGAAGAAGGCGATCGAGGTCTGCAGTTCTTCTGCCTGGCTCGCAAGTTCTTCCGAGGTTGCCGACATCTCTTCCGACGCGCCGGCATTCTGCTGCGTCACCTTGTCGAGCTGCTGGATCGCTTCGTTGATCTGCGAGGCACCGATGTCCTGCTCGCGGCAGGCGGCGCTGATCTCGGAGACCAGTTCCGCGGTCTTGCGGATGTCGGGAACCAGGCGGCCAAGCATGTCGCCGGCTTCGCTGGCGGCCTTCACGGTATCGCCCGACATGGCGCTGATTTCGGCTGCTGCCGACTGGCTGCGTTCCGCAAGTTTGCGCACTTCCGAAGCCACGACCGCAAAGCCCTTGCCATGCTCGCCGGCACGCGCTGCCTCGACGGCCGCGTTCAGCGCAAGCAGGTCGGTCTGGCGAGCGATTTCCTGGACGATACCGATCTTCTCGGCGATCGTGCGCATGGCCTCGACGGCGCGGGTAACCGCATCGCCGCTGGCTTCGGCGTCCTTGGCGGACTGGCGAGCGATCTTCTCGGTCTGGGCGGCGTTATCGGCGTTCTGCTTGATGTTGGCGGCCATCTCTTCCATCGAAGCAGAGGCTTCTTCGGCGGACGCTGCCTGTTCGGTGGCGCCCTGCGACACCTGCTCCGAGCTTGCCGACAATTCCTGGCTGCCAGCCGAGACGTTTTCAGCGGCCGCGATCGCATCCGCGACGACGCCGCGCAGGCGCTCGACCATCTGCTCCAGCGCGAGACCAAGCGTATCCTTTTCCGACAGCGGCTTCGGCGCGACGGTCAGGTCGCCGTTCGAAATCTGCGTGGCGATGTTGGCGGTGTTGCGCAGGTTTGCGGTCATGATGTTCAGCGTGTCGACCAGATCCTTGATCTCGTCGTTTGTCTTGACGAGAACGTCCTGATCGAGATCGCCGATGGCAACAGCACTGACGGCGGCCTTCGCCTTGTTGAGACCGGCGCTGATGCCGAGCGCGATCCAGAGAGCGGCGGCGATGGCCATGAGCAGCGCAACGGCCGCAACGGCAAAGATGAAATTGCGCGTGGTAGCATACTGTGCGCTGGTATCTTCATCGGCCTGCTGCATGGCGGCGCGGTTTACATCGATACGGGCTTGAATCAATTCTTCGATACCATCGACAATCGCCCGGCCCTCGCCCGTCGCCAGACGAACGGCCTCAGCGCCGTTGCCATCCTGGGCAAGCTGATGAATGCGATCATCAAGCGTGTAGAGCTTGCTTTCCTGGTCTGCGACATCCTGCCAGCCTTTTTTGCCCGCTTCGGTCGTGCTGTTGTCGTACAGCCACTGGCGCGTCTCGGAAAACTGCTTGCGGTTGCTGTTGCTGGCGTCGATGTACTTGGCGACGTCCTCAGGCTTCGTGGCGGTGGCCATGTTCATCTGCGCGCGAACGATGCGCAGCTGGAAGTTTCCGAGGTTCTGTGCCTGCTCGAGACGCTTGGCAGGTCCGGCGATCACATCGCTGATCGCGGTATTGAGGTTGGAGAGGCTGTAGATGCCGTAGCCGGCAGTCGCCAACAGCAGGACGATCATCAGGCCAAAGGCAATGGCCAGTTTCAATTTTATGGTGAACCGCATTTCTTCATGTCCTTGAAATCGCAGTATTAAAGACGCCGCCATTGGGGAAATGGTGGTATGACAGGCGCAGGAAGACTGTACATCCACCCTTCTGCGATCTCCGGGATCCGGATATTTCAACCGACGTATTCACACTTCGGGTATCGCACCGCGCCAAAGGCCCGGTGCGACGAAACTTAGATCAAGCGCTTTCGAGAAAATCGTCGTCGCCGGCGTCAGGGCCACCCATCGACATGTCGAGAGCAAACCCCTTGGCGCGTGCCTGCTGGGCCGAAACCGAGCGGGCACTGAAATTCTTGTTGCCGGCCGCCGTCGGGCGGGTGGCGCCTGCCTGAGCGGGCCGTGTCGCGGCGGGCTTGGCCGCAACGGTCCGGACACCTGCCCGCATGCCCGACATGTCAACCTTGAAGAAGGCGATCGAGGCCTGCAGCTCCTCGGCCTGCGCCGCAAGCTCTTCGGAGGTCGCCGACATCTGCTCGGACGCACCGGCGTTCTGCTGGGTCACCTTGTCGAGCTGCTGGATCGCCTCATTGATCTGCGAGGCGCCGATATCCTGTTCGCGGCAGGCAGCGCTGATCTCGGAAACAAGCTCGGCCGTCTTGCGGATATCGGGCACCAGGCGACCAAGCATGTCACCCGCTTCGCTGGCAACCTTCACCGTATCGCCCGACATGGCGCTGATCTCGGCTGCGGCGGACTGGCTGCGCTCCGCAAGCTTGCGCACTTCGGATGCGACGACCGCGAAACCCTTGCCATGCTCGCCGGCACGCGCGGCCTCGACGGCGGCGTTGAGCGCCAGGAGGTCGGTCTGTCGGGCGATTTCCTGCACGATAACGATCTTGTCGGCGATCGTGCGCATGGCGATCACGGCGCGGGTAACCGCCGCACCACTCTCCTCGGCATCCTTGGCCGACTGGCGGGCGATCTTCTCGGTCTGCGCGGCGTTGTCGGCGTTCTGCTTGATGTTGGCCGCCATCTCTTCCATCGAAGCCGACGCTTCCTCGGCCGATGCTGCCTGTTCGCTGGCGCCCTGCGACACCTGCTCGGAGCTGGCGGAGAGCTCCTGGCTGCCGGCAGAGACGTTCTCGGAAGCCGAAAGCGCATCGGCGACGACGCCGCGCAGGCGCTCGACCATCTGCTCCAGCGCGATGCCGAGCGTGTCCTTGTCCGACAGCGGCTTCGGCGAAACGGTCAGGTCGCCATTGGCGATGCGGTCGGCGATAACAGACGTGGCGCGCAGGTTGGCGACCATGTCCTTCATGGCGATGCCGAGAACATCCTTGTCGGACAGCGGACGCGGATCGATGGAGAGATCGCCTTGCGCCACCTTATCGGCAATCCCAGCCGTCTGGCGCAGATTGGCGGTCATGACATTGATCGTGTCGACGAGATCCTTGATTTCGTCATTGCTCTTGATCTCAATGTTCTGGTCGAGATCGCCGATCGCCACCGCGTCGGCCACCGTCTTCACCTTGCGCAGGCCGGTGCTGATCGTCGTTGCGATCCAGATCGTCGCGCCGATCGCGATGACGAGCGCGGCGCCCGCGACAATCAAGAGCATCATGAAGGTCGTGTCGTAAGTCTTGTCGCCCACCGCATCGGCGTCAGCAACAGCTTGCTTGGTCAGCGCCGTCAGCGCGGCGGTCATGCCATCGAGCTTCTGGCGCGCGGCGACACCGTCGGTCTCGTTCAACTGCAGGCCCATCTCTTTCTGGCCGGAGGTGATGAGGCCGCGAATGCGGTCGTTCAGAGCAACATAGCCGGTCCAGAATTCGCGAATTTGGTTCCATTCATCCTTGAATTCCGGCGGCGCGTCATGCTCGCCCTCGTCGAGCGTCTTTTCGAAAGCCTTGCGTTCGGCATCGATCGCGGCGTTTGCCCTGGATACGAATTCGGGCTTGTCAGCGACAAGCAGGTCACCCACCGCAAGGCCGAGACCATCGAACGCAGATGTCAGGCCGCTGGCATAGTGATCCTGCTCTACCGGACCTTCCAGGAGCTCATTGCGCAGCGTGTTCATCGTTTGCAGGCCATGGATACCCAGTCCAACGGCGCCGATGATCAGCAAGATCAAGAGTGAAAAAGCAAATGACAGTTTGAGCTTGAGCGTAATGCGCATGTGAAAACTCCGGCCTTAAAAAATCGCTGGGTGAGACCGCGATGGCGATCCTGGGTGTCCGATCATCCAGGCGATTTCGGACCACGCGATTTCGGAAATGAGATGGGAGCGTTCATTCGCTCATGGCCGGCGGCTGTCGCGCGCCCTGCCTCCAACGATCCATTCGTTGGCAGTCTTGATGTCGTTGGGGGGGTTTAGGGCCCCCCCAGGTTTTGGGTGGACCGCGGTGGGGGGGAAAGTGGGGGCGGGGGGGGGGGCCCCCCCAAGGCCAGTGGGGGGCAAAAACCGGGGGGCCCCCCGGGGGGGGGG
>NZ_JBGLYS010000044.1:0-42552 GCF_047304155.1 Rhizobium sp. Rhizsp42
GTCAAAACACAACCAGAACCCAAGGAAACGCCGCCAACGCTGGTGTTTTATCCCTTGTGTTCTTTCATTGGAGCATCGCATGGCCGACACATTGATGAAATCTCTCGATGCGGGATACTCGGCTCTTGTTATCGGGGCAACCGGCGGCATCGGGTCGGCGATTTCGGGCTGCCTCGCATCGGACCGAAACTGTTCAAAACTTGTTCAACTTTCGCGAAGCATTGACGGAATAAACATCACGAACGAGGAGACGATCCGCCTTGCGGCGGATGGATTGAAGTCAACGGCTTTCGACATGATCATCTGTGCCACCGGTGCACTGACAATCAATGGCATAGGCCCCGAGAAGTCTATCCGGCAAGTGTCGCAACAAGCCATGCTCGACCAGTTCGCCGTCAATGCCGTCGGACCCGCACTGATACTGAAATACTTCGTACCGCTGCTTGCCAGGAAAAAGCGAGTGATCTTCGCGTTCCTGTCGGCGCGTGTTGGTTCGATTGGCGACAATCGGCTCGGTGGATGGATTTCCTATCGATCGTCGAAAGCGGCGCTCAACCAGATCGTTCACACTGCCGCAATCGAGGTCACCAGGATAAATCAGGAATCGGTCGTCGTTGCAGTTCATCCGGGCAGTGTCATGACATCCTTGTCGGATCCGTTCTCCGCCGGCCATGAGAGATCAGAGCCAGAAAGCGCGGCTTCTGCAATACTCCAGGTGCTCGACAGTCTTCAGCCCGTCAACAGCGGCGGATTCTTCGCTTATGACGGCAAACCAATCGTATGGTAACGCTAAGTGACATCAGGAAGCATGGTTCGGATCTAGCATCCGAGAATTGGGGCGACTTTGGCTCGGCTTCGTAGCGATGCGGCAATTGGCGGTGCGATCGGCTTTGGGCAGCTGTTGGTGACCCCGAAACTATCTACGAGGGACAATCAGCCTTAATACAGACTGAGCGAAAAAAGCCAGTCAATGGATGGCATGTACAACCACATCCTGACTGGATTTTCGTGCGCGAGACCAGCGTCGATGAAGTGTTCTGGAATGAGAAAACTAGATGAGGTATTAACGCCCCATGGTCGGTTGTTCGAACGGCTATATAGATGCCCGAAAAATTTACGACAATACTTTGACCACGGTGTTCGTTATCGCGTTTAACGGCGATGGGGAACTTCTATGTATACGCCGCGCGCGCGCTCCGGGCGAAGGTCTGTTGGGACTTCCAGGCGGATACCAGATGCGCGGAGAAACATGGCAGGAAGCCGGAGGAAGGGAAGTGCTTGAAGAGACCGGCTGTGTTATCGAAGCGACAGGTTTGCGACTAATATCACTTTCCACCGATCGATATCACAACAACCTGATCATTGCTCGCACCGATGAGCCTGCAGAGATCACGACCTCGCATGATGATGAAAGCTTGGCCGTTCTGTTCCTGCGCTCGGCTGGCGCACGACAGGAATGGGCACACCCAGACCTTTACGACGCAGCGGCGTCATCCTTGGTGGCAATCGAGACCCCTTGAGGCCAGGATCCAGCCCCGTGCCCAACTCATGCATTCTTCGTGATCAAGTACGGACCGAACGACGGTAGACCGCATACAACCGCAATAGCTCCATAGGAAAAATAAGAGGAACAAATGCTAAAAGTTGCACCGAATGCGCTCCCGGATGAAAATGGGTTCTTTGGCAATTTTGGGGGTCGGTTCGTTTCGGAGACACTGATGCCTTTGCTTCTTTCCGTCACTGAGGAGTGGCAGGCAGCCAAAACGAGTCAAGACTTCTGGGACGAGCTGGAGGACCTGTCGCGACATTATGTTGGCAGACCGAGCCCGCTCTACTTTGCCGAAAGATTGACCGAGCGGCTACAAGGCGCGCGCATTTACCTGAAACGCGATGAACTGAACCACACTGGCTCTCATAAAATAAATAACTGCCTCGGCCAGATTCTCATTGCACTGCGCATGGGCAAAAAGCGCATTATTGCCGAGACGGGCGCTGGTCAGCACGGCGTGGCCACGGCAACGATGGCAGCACGTTTCGGCCTTGAGTGCATCATATACATGGGTGCGACAGATATCGCCCGTCAGGCGCCAAACGTCTTCCGCATGAAGCTCTTAGGCGCTGAGGTTCGCGCCGTCACCTCAGGCAATGGCACGTTGAAGGATGCCATGAACGAAGCCTTACGGGATTGGGTGTCAAACATCGAGGACACCTACTATCTGATCGGAACTGCAGCCGGCCCTCACCCCTACCCCGAGATGGTCAGGACCTTGCAATCCGTGATTGGTAGGGAAACCCGAAAGCAGATCCTGGAGTACGAAGGGCGGCTGCCCGATCTGCTGGTCGCAGCCGTCGGTGGCGGCTCGAACGCAATCGGCTTGTTCTACCCTTTTCTGGGAGATAGCGGCGTTTCCCTGCGCGGCGTAGAACCGGCGGGCAAAGGGCTCGATACGAGGGAACATTGTGCATCCCTGACGAAAGGCTCGCCCGGAGTTCTCCACGGCAATCGCACCTATCTTCTGCAGGATGGCGACGGACAGATCATGGAGGGTCATTCGATCTCCGCCGGCCTTGATTATCCAGGTGTCGGGCCTGAGCATTCGTGGCTCAGGGACGAGGGCCGCGTGACCTACGCATCAGCGACTGATGTCGAAGCACTTGAGGCGTTTCAACTCCTGTCGACGGTGGAAGGCATCATTCCTGCGCTGGAGCCAGCGCATGCCATTGCTGAAGTCATGAAGATAGCACCGACCATGGACCGCGATGCCTTGATGATCGTCAATCTCTGCGGCCGCGGCGATAAGGACATCTTTACGGTATCAACGCTTTTGACGCTTGAGTAGGTTGGCAAGCGGAGTGCCGGGCGTCTTCCCATCAGGCGTACTGAACAGGCCGTGAACAGCCTAGAAATCGGATTACAGACCGCGAATTTCGGTTTACCGACAGGGTTCGCCATGCAGAGATCGCGGCCTCCAGGATCGATGAACCGCAAAACCGGTCCAAGGAACAGCATGACGATGTTGAAGCCTACCACCCAGATGAACATGGTCTCTAGTTTCCGGGTCAGCGGTTGATGCCGGGGTCGAGGTGGCGTGTCGCGGCGTGCCCTATATTCGTAAAGATCCAGAAACACCGGCACCCTCCATATCGAAGCCTTGACATCTTACGGTGAAATCTGTCCGTCAGCCAAGGACAGTTGGTCGCCCCCAAACAGCGGCCACGGCCCTGCCGAGACGTGCTGGTCTGCCCTTAAGTCCGAAAAGAAAAGCGAAGTCAGGCCTAGCCTAAAAGCAATTTTTGCGTCGAAATGCACTCATGACGAAGGCTGCGGTCGCCACAGAAATAGGACAAGCGGTGATGCCGAAGATGATCAAGAAATCGGAATTGCCAACCAAAACCTGCGCAACCTGCGGATTGCCCTTCGCGTGGAGACGAAACTGGGCGAAAAACTGGAACGATGTCAAATTCTGTTCAGACCGCTGCCGTCAGGACAAAAACATGCCGAAGAGCAACTAATCAATCCAGACGTCAGCTCATCAAGACGCTCTTCAAAGCCGCAATGCTATCGAGAATCAGTCCTAAACTTGACAGCATGCGGGCTCAAAGAGCTATGCCCCTTCCGAATGCCGGACCTAAATGTTTGATCCGCACTCTAAGTTTCTACGTATTTAGAGCATCTCAGCTGCTGGGAACTCAATTGGATTGCCGGATCTCAAAATTGGATCGAAATGCGTTCCCTCTCACACGCGAGGCGGCACTCAGCCGAATGGAAGGGTTTTTGCCTCTGGCCGGTGAGGCATACGCGCGCAAGCGCAACGTCGATCTCGGCGCGAACAGCCATGTGCATGTCTCGCGCCTATCGGCGGCACTGCGGCGTCGACTGATCAGTGAGGAGGAGTTGCTTGCCGCGGTCGTGGCGGAGCATGGCCCGGATGTCGCCGAAAAGTTTATTAGCGAGGTGTTTTGGCGCACCTACTGGAAAGGCTGGCTTGAGCAACGACCAGGCGTTTGGGCTGGTTACAAAGAGGCAGTCGAGCGCGCGAAGCAACGACTTGAAGGCGATAGGGGTTTGGCAAGCCGCTACACCGATGCCTGCGACGGGCGCATGGGGATCGACTGCTTTGATGCGTGGTCGCAAGAGTTGCAAGCCACAGAATATCTCCAAAACTGGGCGCGAATGCAGTTTGCCTCGATCTGGATTTTCACCCTCGGTTTGCCGTGGGAGCTTGGAGCTGACTTCATGCTGGAGCGTCTGGTCGACGGCGATCAGGCCTCCTATACGCTGTCATGGCGCTGGGTCGCGGGACTGCATACGAGTGGCAAACCTTACCTCGCGAATGCCGAACGCGTACAAGCGACGACCGGCGGCCGGTTCGCGCCCATTGGTCTCGCAACTCGTGCCCTTATTCCACTTGACAATGTTTCCATCCCCGATGCTTCGCCGCCGAGACTGTTTGCCTTACCGGACCCTTCTTGCCCGACGACCCTGTTGCTGACCGTCGTGTCGTTGGAAACCTTGGCGGGAATCAATGCCCTGGATATTCAAGAGATTGCAGTGATGCCAGGGGAAACCGACGCGGACCGGTTGTCACTAGGCGACGCCCTGGTGCGAGCACGACTTCGTTGGCCCAATGCCGCGGTGATAGACTGGGTTGATATAACATCCTGGTCTGACGTTAAGGCATCAGGAAGGGTGCAAATCGTCACCGGCTTTGCTGCGGTGGGGCCAACAGCGGATCGGCTTGAGAAGCTAAAAACAGAATCGGCAGCGCAAGGTATAGCTCTTGCCGAGCACCTGCGGGATTGGGATCGGCGCACCTGGCCACACTGTCGAAAGGGTTTCTTTCACCTTCGGGAAAAGATTCCAAGCCTTCTCAATCGGAGGGGTCGCCGAGTATGACCGAACGCGTGACCGTCTGGTTTGATAGCAACTGCCCGCTGTGCCGCCGCGAAATCGCTTTGATACGACGTCTCGATCGCCGTGGAGCGATCCGTTTCCTCGATGCCTGTGACCCTGCGACCGCATGCCCCTTAAACCGAGCAGACATTTTGGCTCGGTTCCATGCAGAGGAGGCCGGCACGCTGTTGTCGGGTGCTGCAGCTTTTGCTGCAATGTGGCGCGCCATTCCGGCGCTACGCCCGCTTGGCCTGATCGCCGGTTGCCCCCCCGTCACGCCGCTGTTCGAAACAGCCTATCTCGGTTTCCTGCGTCACCGGCCCCGTCTTCAGAGGATGCTTCAATGAACGACCGTACCCGTCCCGTCCCGCAGGGCCGGCTCACTCGGCTCGCTGGCCTTGGAAAACTTGCCGGTGGTATTGCCGCTGGCGTCCTTGGCGAAGGCCTGGAAAGACTGGCACGGGGAGACCGGCCGCATTTGTCGGACTTGCTTTTGACCCCAACAAATGCCCGCAGGGTGACCGATCAGCTCTCAAGGATGCGCGGGGCCGCCATGAAACTCGGGCAGATGCTGTCGCTCGATGCCGGCGACCTGTTACCTGCTGAGTTAACCGTGATACTTTCCCAGTTGCGGGACGCGGCCCATGTGATGCCATCAAGCCAGTTGCAGAAGACGCTGAATTCGGCTTGGGGTGCCGACTGGAGGCGACATTTCGCCGAATTCGATATCACACCCATTGCCGCGGCATCGATCGGTCAAGTCCATCGCGGCGTTCTCACGTCTGGGCGGCAGGTCGCGGTCAAAGTCCAATATCCAGGAGTTTCGGCTAGTATCGACGCCGATATCGACAATGTCGCCACGCTACTACGGATGTCAGGCCTGCTTCCGCGAGGTCTCGATGTGGCCCCGCTTTTGGCTGAGGCAAAGCGTCAGCTCCACGACGAGGCGGATTATCTGCGCGAAGCAGAGCAAATGGGTCGTTTTGGGCATTTGCTGGCGGGAGATAGCCGTTTTGTCGTTCCCGAACCCATCGAAGCCCTGCTTCGCCCGACGATCCTGCCGATGGATTTTCTGGTGAGCGTTCCGATCGAGACGTTGGTAAGCGCCCCAGCCACCGAAGGAAGAGGTGCAACGGAAGCTCTTTTTGATCTCGTATTGAAAGAGTTGTTCGAATTCGGTCTGATGCAGACGGATCCGAACTTTGCCAATTATAGATGGCAACCAGACAGCGGACGGATTGTGCTTCTCGATTTCGGAGCAACACGGCAAGTACCAGCTCAAACCGTCGAACACTATCGTGGCCTTCTGCGTGCCGGGTTGGCGGGAGATAGGACAGCTGTCCGAGAAGCGCTTGTTTCGATGGGCTTTGTCTCAAAGGCGCAGGCTTCCAGGCACGCCCCCGCACTCGACGCGGTCATCAGAACTGGTCTGCGTCACTTGAACGCTAGCCGTGATGGATTATTTGACTTTGCGGATCGACAGTTTGTCGGAACGGTTCGCGACCAGGCCGCACCTCTCATCGCCGATCGCTCGAGCTGGGGGCTGCCGCCGCCTGACAAACTCTTCATCCAAAGGAAGATCAGCGGCATGGTGCTTCTGCTGACGCGGCTAGAGGCTCGAATGAATATAATGGACCGTCTCGCGGCCTATACTTGATGCATTACGAGCACAGCTGTCGAGCGATGCTGATCGTTCACTTTGGTGCGAAAAACGCGTGGCCGAGCAAAGAGTAAGCCAAACGCCCCTCGCATTTGTCTAGCAATCCCCGCTCCACGATTGAATCATCGTAGCACTAGAGAAGATCATGCACCCATCGTCATCGAGACCTTAGCATCCGGCCGTCCCGAACGAGAACCATAGTGATTGCAGATTCGAGGAGTTAGCGTTTGGCAAAACTGATATTGATCCTGGGCGACCAGCTTTGTCCGCAGATTTCGTCGCTGGATGGCGCGAACAAGAATCAGGACGTCGTCCTAATGTGCGAGGTGATGGCCGAGGCGGCCTATGTCGGCCACCACAAGAAGAAGATCGCCTTCATTTTTTCGGCCATGCGCCATTTCGCCGATGAGCTGCGGGAGGCAGGGTTTGCGGTCCGCTATACCAAAATCGACGACGCCGACAACGGGGGCTCTTTCACAAGCGAGCTGAAGCGAGCCATCGAGAGTGTGACGCCGGAAGCGATATGTGTCACCGAACCTGGCGAATGGCGGGTGCTCGAGGAGATGAAGCGGTGGTCAAAAAGCCTTGGCATGCCAGTCGAGATTCGTCCCGACAGCCGCTTTATCTGCTCTCACGAAGAATTCGAGACCTGGGCTGCGGGTCGGAAATCGTTGACGATGGAATTCTTCTATCGCGACATGCGACGCAGGACCGGCCTCTTGATGGAAGGCGAAGCGCCGGTCGGTGGCCGCTGGAATTTCGACGCGGAAAACCGCAAGTCGGCCGAGCCTGACCTATTGCGACCGCGCCATCGCCGTTTTGAAGCCGACGAGATCACGACCGAGGTCCTCGCGACCGTTGCGAAGCTGTTTCCGGACAATTTCGGCAAGCTTGAGCGCTTTGGTTTTGCCGTCACACGGGCGGAAGCAAAAGAGGTTCTGGACGGTTTTATCGCCGATTTCCTGGCCAACTTCGGCGAAACGCAGGACGCGATGTTGCAGGATGATCCATTCCTCAATCACTCGCTCCTGTCCTTCTACATCAATATCGGCTTCCTCGACGCGTTTGCCGTCTGTCGCGCCGCAGAGCGAGCCTATTTCGACGGAGCCGCGCCGCTCAACGCCGTCGAGGGCTTCATACGCCAGATCATCGGCTGGCGCGAATATATGCGAGGCGTCTACTGGCATGCAGGGCCAGGCTACGCAGAGAGCAATTTCTTCGACAACGAAAGTCCCCTACCCTCCTTCTACTGGTCCGGCAAAACCGACATGAACTGCCTGGCGACGGTCATCAACGAGACGATCGAGAATGCCTACGCCCACCATATCCAGCGTTTGATGATCACCGGCAATTTCGCGCTGCTTGCTGGGATCGATCCAAAGGCCGTGCATCGCTGGTATCTCGGAGTTTACGCCGATGCCTATGAATGGGTCGAGCTGCCGAATGTCGTCGGCATGAGCCAGTTTGCCGACGGTGGATTTCTCGGGACTAAGCCCTATGCGGCAAGTGGAAACTACATCAACCGGATGTCCAACTATTGCGGGACCTGCCGCTTCGACCCCAAAAAGCGCATTGGTGAGGATGCCTGTCCATTCAACGCACTCTATTGGGATTTCCTCGCGCGCAATCGCAGCAAGTTACGGTCAAACCGCCGGCTGGCGCAGCCCTATGCCACCTGGGACCGGATGGATAGGGCGGTTCAGAACGAGCTACGGCAACAAGCCAGAATATTCCTGGCCAATCTCAAGTAAAATTGCCATCCACTTATAATGGAATAACGCAATGACCGCACACCCGACGCCATCCGCCGCAGCCTGACAGAATCTTCGAAAGCAACGATCGCTGCTACGGCTATCGCAGACTGCAGGCGTCACTGGCAAGGCAGAGCGTGACAATCTCGGAAAAGGTTGTGCAGCGATTGATGAAACAGGAGAGTTTGGTCGTCGCCAGACCGGATCGTGTCCACATAGGTGGTGTAGCTGGCGGCTGAGTGCCGTGCCTTCCGCCCCAGGTCGGAGCGATTATCAGCGGGCCACAGCGGGCAAGCTGATTTGGGGATCATCGCTCATTTGAGCCATGGTCTCAAGGGTCAGGTATCTGCCTCGCTGGACGGTCCACTCGTCGTTCGCCTCCATGAGCAATGCGCCAACGAGACGGACGATGGCTTCATCGTTGGGAAAGATGCCGACAACCTCGGTTCGTCGTTTGATTTCGCCGTTGAGACGCTCAATTGGATTCGTCGAGTGTAACTTCGCCCGATGCTCTTTCGGGAAGGTCATGTAGGCGAGCACATCGTCTTCAGCTTCATCCATGATAGTGGCAAGCTTCGGCACTTTCGGTCTGATTTGATCGGCAACACTTCGCCATTGAGCGCTGGCCGCCGTCGGCGTCTCTTGGGCAAAGGCCGTTGCGATGAAGGCGGATACGACCCGCCTCCCGCTCTTTCCGGCATGCGCCAGCACATTCCTCATGAAGTGAACGCGGCACCGCTGCCATGTGGCGTTGAGAACCTTGGAAACGGCAGCTTTGATGCCCTCATGCGCATCGGAAACAACCAGCTTAACCCCGCGTAGACCTCGGCGGGTCAGCCGACGCAAAAACTCCGTCCAGATTGGCTCAGCTTCCGATGTACCGACTTCCATACCCAGGACTTCGCGCCGACCGTCGCTGTTGACGCCGACCGCGATGATGACGGCGACCGAGACGATCCGACCGCCACGCCGGACTTTGAGGTAGGTCGCATCGACCCATACATACGGCCACTCGCCTTCAATCGGCCTGTCGAGGAACGCCTTCACCTTGACGTCGATTTCTTCGCATAGACGGCTCACCTGGCTTTTGGAGATGCCGCTCATCCCCATGGCTTTGACCAGATCATTGACCGACCGTGTCGATATTCCTTGGATATACGCCTCTTGGATAACAGCAGTCAGAGCCTTCTCCGCCATGCGGCGCGGTTCGAGGAAGCTCGGAAAGTAGCTACCTTTGCGCAGCTTCGGAATGCGAAGCTCGACTGTGCCAGCTCGCGTCTCCCAATCGCGGTCACGGTAGCCATTGCGCTGGGCAAGCCGCATAGGGTTCTTCTCCCCGAAACCTGCACCCGTAGCTGAGCCGACCTCCAGTTCCATCAGCCGCTCAGCGGCAAAGCCGATCATCTCGCGCAACAAATCCGCATCAGCGCTCTTCTCAACGAGCGAACGCACGTTCATCATGTCAGTGGTCATCAGTGATCTTTCCGTCAGGTTGTGTCTTGAACAACCCGACCCTAGCGGAAAACACTGATGGCCGCCCGCACAGCCCCTCACTCGCTACAGCGCAATTAAGGGCGCGCTCGCGAGAGGCTGCGCTACCGCCGAGTTACACCACTCGGTGGGGCACGATCCCAGACCGGGGCGACTGCGTTTTGGCTCGCATATGGAAGAAGTTAGTCCTGCGCCGGAGAACCTGATCAACCGGGAAAAACGGAACTGTTTTATCCTGGCGACTGGAGAACCATCACGATCGAGCAGTTTGTCCGCGAGGTTGATGCCTACATCCGATGGTACAATGAAAAGTGCATCAAATTATCATTGGGATCACTCAGTCCCATCGAGTATCGCAGAAGTCTTGGCCTCAGCGTCTAGATCAGTCCAAGTTTTTATCCGCATCCCCACCGGAGATGCCCAGAGCGCGACATGGTGATCGGATAAAACAGCACCCAGGACATCAGCTCATAGAGCGGCTGTTCGAGCGACTTCGGCGGTTTCATGAAGTCCAAATTTTCTCCCCCTTTGCTTTCTGCCCTAACGTCCTTCTCTTATCAGCGAGAGGTGGTGACGTCTCGGCTGTCTTTCGTTCGGCGCACGCCATGCACCGAAGCGGCAGCCCCGCAGTACGCTGCGACAATCTGCCCATCGAGCGGACTTGAAACATAAACATTATACGTTATATTAAAATGTATATTAGATAAGATTACGGAGCCAGCCATGCCTGTCATCAAGATTTGCGAGAAGCTCTCGGTCTCGCCACAGCCGAGCGTCGACGATATCAGGTCCCTGCGTGACCAGGGATTTGCGACGCTTATCAACAACCGTCCCGACGCCGAGGACGCCGCCCAGCCGGGAACGGAGGCCGAACGCCAGGCGGCCGAACATTGCGGCCTCTCCTATTTCTTCGTTCCCATCACGCTCGGCACCATTACCGAAGCGGACGTGCGATCGTTCCAGAAGGCGCTCGACGCGTCCGACGGCCGGGTGTTCGCCCATTGCAAGTCCGGCACGAGATCCCTCAGCCTGTATCTGATCGGCGAGGTTCTGGACGGGCGGATGGCTGCCGAAGACGTCATCGAGTTCGGCCGTGCCCACGGCTTCGACACGAGCGCCGCCGCGGCCTGGCTCAAGCAGCACGCGGCACGCCGCCCGCAAGTGAAGGGCTTCTTCGACAAGCGCACCTGGAGCGTCCAGTATGTCGTGTCCGATCCCGATACCGGCAAGTGCGCCATCATCGATCCGGTGCTGGATTTCGACGAAAAGGCCGGAGCCACAGCGACCATCAATGCCGACGCGATCCTCGACTATATCAGGGAGAATGATCTGACGGTCGAGTGGATCCTCGACACCCACCCGCATGCCGACCATTTCTCCGCAGCCCAGTATCTGAAGGAGAAGACCGGTGCCAGAACCGCGATCGGCGAACGCGTCGTGGATGTGCAGCGGCTGTGGAAGGGGATCTACAACTGGCCAGAGCTCGTCACCGACGGCTCGCAATGGGACCGGCTCTTCGCTCACGGCGAGACATTCAAGGTCGGCTGCATCGACGCCAAGGTGATGTTCTCGCCAGGCCATACGCTTGCCTCGATCACCTATGTGGTCGGCGACGCGGCCTTCGTCCATGACACGCTGTTCATGCCCGACAGCGGCACGGCGCGCGCCGACTTTCCGGGTGGCGACGCCCGCATCCTTTGGACGTCGATCCAGGACATCCTCACCCTGCCGGACGAGACCCGCATCTTCACCGGACACGACTACCAGCGAGGCGGCCGTGCTCCGCGCTGGGAGAGCACTGTCGCCGCGCAGAAGAAGTCCAACGGGCATCTTGCTGGCGTGAGCGAAGACCAGTTCGTCGCGCTGCGGACGAAACGTGACAAGACGCTGCCGATGCCGAAGCTGATCCTGCACGCCCTGCAGGTGAATATTCGCGGCGGACGTTTGCCGGAGCCTGAAGCCAATGGCAAGCGCTACCTCAAGTTTCCGCTCGACGCATTGCAGGGAGCCGCATGGGAATGAGTCCCGTATCGAAAGCTGTAGCGAAGGCAGGCCTCTCCCTTGCCGAGATGGCAGGCCGGGCCGGAGAGGTTGCCGATCTCCTGAAGACGTTGTCCCACCAGGCGCGGCTGATGATCGTGTGCACGCTGGTCGAGGGCGAGTTCTCGGTCAGCGAACTCGAGGAAAAACTCGACTTCCATCAGCCGCATCTTTCTCAATATCTGACGGTGCTGCGGAACTCGGGCATTGTCGAAACCCGGCGGGAGGGAAAGCAGATATTCTACCGCCTGACGGAAGAGAAGGCGGCCCGGCTCGTCGGCGCCCTCTACGATATCTTCTGTGCGGAGGAAGAGACATGACCCCCTATCTCCAGTCTTTGGCAGGCGGCATGCTGATTGGCGCATCCGCGGCCATGCTCCTGCTTTTGAACGGCCGGATTGCCGGCATTAGCGGCATCGTCGGGCGTCTGGCGCAAGGCGTCGGACTGACTACCAATCTCGCCTTCGTGCTTGGCCTCCTGATCGGGCCGTTGGCGTACCTGCTGGCATTCGGCGGGTGGCCGATCGTCGAGATCACCGCAACCTGGCCGCTGATCATCGTTGCCGGGCTGCTCGTTGGCTTCGGCTCGCGCATGGGCTCTGGTTGCACCAGCGGGCACGGCGTTCTCGGGCTTGCCCGCCTGTCGCCGAGATCCATGGTGGCCGTCGCCACATTCCTGTCGGCCGGCGTGATGGCCGTCGCAGTTCTTCGAGGACTTGGATTATGAGCAGAAACAGCTACCAATTCGGCGCCGCCGTTGCCTCAGGCATCGTCTTCGGCATCGGCTTGTCGCTCTCCGGCATGCTGAACCCTGTTCGAGTCCAGGGCTTCCTCGACGTCTTCGGCAACTGGGATCCAAGTCTTGCCTTCGTCCTCGGCGGCGCCGTCGCCGTCGCCTTCGTCGGCGTGCAGGTGATGAAGCGGATGCGGCACCCGGCCTTCGACGACAGCTTCCATTTGCCCACGAACCGAAAGATCGACGCGCCGCTTGTCATTGGTTCGGCGCTCTTCGGTCTCGGCTGGGGGATTGGCGGCTTCTGCCCCGGTCCTGCTGTCGCCTCCCTGTCGGCTGGCATCCCCCAGACGGTCCTTTTCGTCTTGGCCATGCTGATCGGCATGACCCTTTACGACCGGGTCTGGAGCACAAGGACATGACTGGTTCCGTCTTTGCGGCCGTCGGTTCCGGCGGGATCGTCGGCTTCATGCTCGGCCTTCTAGGCGGTGGCGGGTCGATCCTGGCGACCCCGCTCCTCCTCTACGTCGTCGGCGTCGCCCAGCCGCATGTCGCGATCGGGACCGGCGCGCTGGCGGTCTCGGTGAACGCCTTCGCCAACTTCGCGAGCCACGCCATCAAGGGGCACGTCTGGTGGCGGTGCGCAGCCGTCTTCTCCGCGCTAGGCGTCCTCGGCGCGCTTGCCGGCTCCAGCCTCGGAAAGGCGATGGACGGAGACCGGCTGATCTTCCTGTTCGGCATACTGATGGTCGTGGTCGGCGCTCTTATGCTCAAGCCCAGGAAGCCGACACCAGTCGAAAATCGGCCGGTCGATCTCAGGATGTGCCTTGTCACTGCGGCCGTGGCGCTTGCCGCGGGAGCGGCTTCCGGCTTCTTTGGGATCGGCGGGGGGTTCCTGATCGTCCCAGGTCTGATGCTTGCCACCGGCATGCCGATGATTAACGCGGTCGGCACGTCGCTCCTCTCAGTCGGCGCGTTCGGGCTGGCAACCGCGCTGAACTATGCAGCGTCCGGGCTGGTGGACTGGTGGCTAGCAGCCGAGTTCATCGGTGGAGGCGTTGTTGGCGGCCTGCTTGGCATGATGCTCGCGACGCGGCTGAGCGCCTACAAGAACGTCCTCAACCGCTTGTTCGGGGCGCTCATATTCATCGTCGCCGGCTATATCTTCTACCGGAGCGGGGGCGCCACGTCCTCTTGAGGTCAGCCCTGCCAGGCGCCGGGTATGGTTGGCCTGAACATTCATCACCCAACGTTGTGATCTAATGGACCGAGATGTGAAGTCACGATGTCGTTTCCGGAACAGAGGTGGCGGCATCAAGTTTGAGGTCATCAACAATGAAGTCATCATGACCTTCCTTGGTCTCGAAGCCGAAATGCTGGGCGCGGCTGCAGTTCGCGTTCACCAATGTTGAAACGCTCGACCAGCTGCCTTGCGATCTCCGGCCCTGTCAGCCCATCGGCGAGGCGCATGTCCAGAATGGCGATATCGGCCTCGGGAGCCAACTCCAGAGATCGGGATCCCTCAGATCGCGCAAATCCTGCTCCGTGGTCTCCGCCATGCCGATGGAGGCCATGGCCGCTGCGACCGTAACCGTGCCCACGACCGTGGCTATTCCAAACGCAGCGCTTGCGAGGCCGTGGATGTTCGCCCGCCGCAACTCGGCGGCGGCGGTCCAATCGGGTCAGGCGGCACGGGCAGTTGCCGGGCCGCCAACCGGGCTCGATCAATTGATGACATGGATCACCTTGCGGGCCGAAGGTTCGATAATGACCCGCTCGTTGTTGACGATCGCGTAGCCATATCTCGGGTTCTCGGGAACCGGCGTGACCACGACAGTCTCTGGCAAGGCATGACCGACGACGACCTTTTCCTGCACGACGACAGGCGCTGCCGGAGCCGGCGCTTCGCGAACATAAGTAACAACCTTTGCCGGCGGCGGCAGCGCCGGACAAACGGCTGTAATTGCTGCAGGCTCCGATGGCGCAGCCACGTAGGTGGCGCTGGAAGTAATGATGGCAAAAAGAAATGTACTTATAGTGATTGATCGCAACTCCATTACGAGGTCACGTTCCAACTGCCAGAAGTGCGGTGGTACGCTCAAAGAGCTCCTGCGCCGCCTGTGGCTTCCCAAAGAGATAGCCTTGCCCCGTTTCGCATCCGAGCCATTGCAGGGTTTCGACTTCAGACTTGCCCTCGATCCCCTCCGCGACGACGGCGAGCTTCAGCCCATGCGCCAGCGAAACAACAGCTTTGACAATTTCCAGAGCACCACCATCGGCGTTCATGACCCGAACGAAAGACTGGTCGATTTTCAGCTTATCCAAAGGAAGCGAAGCCAGGTAACTCATTGACGAGTAGCCCGTGCCGAAATCGTCAAGTGCTATGGAAATTCCCACACCTCTCAATCTGCGCATTTTCTCGATAGTTGGTCCGCCTTGCTCCAAAAATGTGGACTCGGTCAACTCGAGGCAGAGACGCGACGCGGCCAAACCGGAAGCGGCTATTGCTTCCTGAACACTCGCCTCAACGTCGGACCTTGCGAACTGAATAGGAGACACGTTGACTGCCACCGAGATGTCGCCTGGCCAATTGGCTGCCTCTGTGCATGCTTCCATCAGTGTCCAGCGCCCCATTTCGCATATAAGCCCGGTGGACTCCGCGATCGGGATGAATTCGAGAGGCGAGATAAGACCGAATTCCGGATGCTGCCACCTGATAAGAGCCTCAGCGCCGATCAGCCGGCCACTGGCGAGTTCGATTTGTGGCTGGTACAGCAAGAAGAATTGGCTTTGTACGAGCGCCTCTCGCATGTCAGCTTCCAGACGCCGCGCTCGCGCTTGGCGAACGGCCGAAGCGGGATCATATTGCGCCCACTGGCGGCCAGGCACAGAGCGTACCAAATCCAGTGCGGACTCGGCCTCCCTGACGCGGCTTTCAGCACTGGCATCGGCGTTCTGCGCAATACCAACCCGAATACCGACAGGTACCGAGGTGAACCCGACGGCGATTGGATCCGTAAACAGATCAAGAAGCCTAGAAGCGACACGTTCCGCCTCTTGAAGGTCCGGGGAACTCAAAGCGACTGCGAAAATATCTCCTGCCAATCTGGCAATGAGGATCTCGCCCAACTCTGAACGCAGGTGGGTGGCTATAGCCCTCAGCACGTCGTCGCCGGTATCCCGACCGAGGGTCGCGCAGACGCCAGAAAATCGCTCGACGTCAAGCACCGCGATTTGGCGGGCCTCCTTGGACACATCAAGGCGGGCTGCGAACTCGCGACGATTGAGAAGTCCAGTGAGCTCATCGTGTTCGGCTAGGTATCGCAGCCGTTCATGATATAGTCGACGAGCTGTCACGTCTCTTAAAATGAGGCAGCCAGCAAAACCGTCATCATGTTGAGTAGCGTCAGTTCGCTCGTTCGGTGAGATCGTTGTGACGACCTCGAGATGAACGGTCCTCGCACCGACCTGCGTCGAGAACTCCATGGTCGTCGAATGAATTTTCGAAGGGTCGGCGCAATGTTTCGCGATGAGCACCTGCACGGCTTCGACAACTGTAGGATCGGCATGGTTGAAAAGATCGTTACCGACCTTTGTATTGAATAGCTGCTTGGCAGACTGGCTCGCTTCGATAATTTTGAGACGACCGTCGAACGCAATGACACCGTCGGAACTGTCTTGAATGATCCGTTCCATCAACCGGCGGGTATTTTTCCTCTCGACGTTTGCGACGACAAGGAGCATTTGCCCGAAATCAAGCCGTTCATTGAGAAACATCAGAAAAGAAAGCGACAGGATCAACCACGGGACGGCGGTTCCAATGATGAAACCGAACTCCTTCTGAAGAAGAAACGCGACGATTTCGATCAGCAACCCCAAAGATCCCGTAAGAATTGCCAAGCTTGCGATGCCGATCGAGCGCCAGGTCAGAGCGACCACAATCAGCACCGCGGAAAAAAACAACTCAAGGGGTAGTTGGTTGAAGGTGCGAAGGTCCCTATTCTGCAACAAGGTTTCGGCTGCAAGAACATGGATCATTGGACCAGCCAACACGCTATAAATTGGAACGGGGAAGATGTCCTTCAGTTCAGTGGCCGAGGCTCCAACAACAATCGATCTCCCTCTCAGCGCATCGGCGCCCACATGACCGTTGAGCACGTCAGACAAAGAGAACGTCGGAACGGTATCCGGACGTATTGAAAAATCAATCAAAGACGTCCCGGTATGCCTGTCTGATTTCGCCAAAGAAGCCGCAGCGGATTGCGTGGAGACGGCATCAGATTCCTCTCCAAGCGAGAAGCGACGAACATTGCCATCCAGATCCAATGCAACATTTGCGAACACTGGCCATGACTTCTCGGCCAGCAAGCCAATCGGCTTGGTGATAGTGGTTTTAAAACCCTTAGCTGTGACTTGCTGGCGAAAAATTGGGAGAAGGACACTTCCACCAGCTCGGTCGAGACCTGCGGCAAGCTTATCATCCTCAGACTTCTGTGAAGGTGTGCTGAAGTCGACGTCGATGAAAATGTCACCAGCACCAGCAGCGGAAATCCGGTCGATCAGCTCGGCGTATACGCCACGTGGCCAAGGCCAGATACCTATAGCGTCCAAGCTCTTTTTATCGATGGCTATGAACGCGAGCGTCCCGGTGGCACTGCGGGGAGCCATTTGAAATCGCTTCGCGACGAAGTTGTCGTTCCAATTCTGCACCACAAACATACCGGGCGCGACCAACGGCAATGCTATCATGCTGGCAATTAGGGCAAGTCGAAGAACAACAGACCCAGATCTACCGCCTAGCGACCTCCAGAGAGCCTTGGATTTGGCAATCACTTGTTGTTGCCCCTGCCGCCGTTACCATTTCCACTGTTTCCGTTTCCGGTTGCCCCCCCATTACCATTGCCGTTCCCGTTATTTCCGTTTCCATTTCCACCACCACTGTTGCCGTTACCACCGTTACCATTGCCGCCGCCGCTGCCGTTCCCGCCTGCGCCACCGTTGCCGTTTCCATTCCCGTTATTTCCTTCGCCGTTTCCACCACCGTTGTGGCCGCTGTTGCCATTTCCACTGGTGTTGCCGCCGGAACCGCCAGCGTTTCCATTACTGCTACCTTCTCCACTTGCGTTGCTGCTTTTGCTATCAGACGCTCCTTTACCTGCGGAAGCGCGGCCGGCGGTTACCGGTCCTCCGCTCGGCTTCACTTGCCCGATTGCAGGAATGCGCGCAGCCGAACGCGGAACACTAATAATGGATGGTTCTACTTGGCCCGACACTGTCATTCCTTGCTTGCGATCAACAGCCGCTTTCTGACGGGGACCGATGTTGGACCGCTGTCCGCTCGCAAATGAGGTAACTTCAACCAGTCCCCGATCCACTGAAACGGATGCCTTGGTCCTGCCGACCGTCACGTGAAAGATGGTCCCCTTCACGACGGCGGCGAGAAACGGCGTCTGAACAGTCGTATGAGGCTGGCTTCTCCTTTCGATCTCGAGGTCAATCGAACCAACCTGCTGAAGGATCTCAGTCTTGCGGGCGAAGAAGCCAGACGTTGTGATGGAAGCGAGTGTGTCTGGTTGCAATGAGATTGCTTCGACGCCTCGCGTAAGCTGCAGTCGCCCGCGAGGCCCAGTCGATAGCCATGCCTTGTTTGGAACTACATCTCCAACATGGACGTCGGACCAGGTCGATTGATCGACCGTTACCTTAACCTGACTTGTGGTCTTAACGACAACCCAGTCATCGCTGGCAGCCTGGGCTGGACCGGAAAAGAAAACAACCACCAGAAAAACCCAACGAAAAACAAACGACATGCACTGCCCCCTAGACTGATAATGGTATAAGGGCACGCTTCAGTTAAGAATGATTATAGAGAAGCAGCAATAGCCCTCGTCCGCTGGCGTACAGAACCGGTCGCTACCGCAACCGTGGCGGCGTTGACCTACAACCGTTGCCAGGCGAGAAACTGATAGTCGTGCACCTTGAAATCGACTGCATTTGAGTTAGTTGCCTCGCAATCTTGGGGGCACGTTTGACGATTGATGAATTGATTGACCTACAGGAGGTGGGTGGGAGAGCTCGGTTGTTAGGCCTACCCATGCATGACAATCCCTATGTTCGTCCACAGCAGCTAGCTAAGTCAGATCCCGATTTGGTTGGAGACCGCGCGATCAGGCACGATGCTTGGAAGTTCGGTTGGGAAGTGGAAGATGCAGCCTTAAGGATACACATCTCACGTCGTTTCAACGAGGATGCCGACGATTACGCCGATGCGCATTCGTTTCGGGCCAGGAAAGGGGCAGCGCTTGCATTTGCAAGCAGCAACGCCTTCCCCCCAGGTCACGCGCTTTGCGGCGGGCTTCTCCGAGACCTTTCACGGCGAGCTCTGGCGGATCTATTCGCTGTCGATCCCAAATAAACGGTCACGATTGAGGTCACCGAAAAGATCGATCTCAGACAAGGTCTTGTCGAGAATATCCCCCTCAATCTCGCCTTTCCGCCTCTCGTTCTCGTGCCAGTCATCGCCATCATCATCTGGGCTTGCGATCAAAAACGGCCTTGGAAGTATCAGGGGACTGGTTTCGCAGATCAGGACAAAGACGTCGGACGATCTATCGATTATCGCCACCAGGACGTTGCTGCGGGATCTCACCCCGCTTGTGCACCCACTCAACAATCTCCTGCGCAAGCTCGGCCGCTCGCTGACCATGGAGCGGCGTTTCTCCGATCTTGCCGCCCATCAGCTCCGTAGGCCACAGGCCGGCATCAAGCTGCTGCTGCAGCATCGTCGCTCCATAAATCGAGGCGCACTGCACCCATCGCATCCGTGAATGTCAGCTCGGTTTTCCTGTCCTATCCGGCGGCATAAAGGCCCATGTTTTGGCCGAGGACGTCGCCCGCCCACAACGTCACGAGACTATAAATAGCGAGGAGCGAAGGTGTCGTGCGAAGGATAGCGTTACCTCTCCACTGGCGCTGCGTCTCCACACCCAGATGAGCGCGTGTCTCTGCGAAGGTCATCTCGATTTGCCAGCGACGGACAAAGTAGGCAATGATTTGGCTTGGCTCGAGATCGGTGTCGGTGCTCATGAGCGCTTGAGGTTCGCGGCGGCCTAATTCGAGATGCGCTTGCCAACATGATTCCTCTCGGCCGTGTGGGCAGACCTGATCAGGTGGCAGCGGCAGCCCTCTTCCTTGCCAGCGACGAGAGCAGTTTCACGACAGGTGCGGAACTAGCGGTCGACTGGGGGTATGGCTCAGGTCTGATCCAATATTAAAAGTGTGGAGCAGGCTGGCCAAGTTGTCACTTACTAATGTAGGCTGCCAGTTCATCGGGGGTTGCGTTGGGAAAAATCTGCTTCAAGTATTCCAGGAATGCCGAGACACGGGCGCTGAGCAGTCGCCGCGATGGATAAAGCGCCCATAGAGCGATCTCCGAACCCTCGACATCTCCCCAATGTTGCAAAGTCCCGTCTGCCAGATCGTGGTCTACCAGCGAGATCGGCAGACGTGCAGCGCCAACGCCGGCTCGCACAGCATCCCGAACCATAATGAGGGACGACAGCGAGAGGACCGGTTCGATCCTTATCTTTTCAGGGCCCTTAGACGTCATGAAGTTCCAGGTCTCAGGACTGCTGGATCCACGCACGACGGCCGGGGCCGGTAGTTCGCCGCGAGGGCGGGTAAGATCAGGGCTCGCCACAACGACCAGCCGGTCACGCAGGAAAGCTCGACCGACAAGAGTTTCGTCCGGATCTGGATTAACCCGGATCACCAAGTCATATCCCTCCTCGATCATGTCGACGGCCCGGTCTTCCGCGGTGATCTCCAACCGCACCTCCGGATGTCTTAAGGCAAAGCCCGCGGCAATCTTGCCCATGGCAGTTTGCGACAGAAGAAGCGGCGCACTGATCCGCAATCGGCCGCGCGGCGTCTCAGCGCCCGAAGCAATCGCTGCCGCCGTTTCGTCCACTTCGGTCAGCAGCGCGGCTGTTCGCTCGTAAAGAGCCCGCCCTTCCTCGGTAAGCTTGAGGTTACGCGCGCCACGTTCGAACAAACGTAGTGACAGGGAAGCCTCTAGCTCGGTTACGCGCCGCGACAGGGTCGCCTTAGGCCGGCCGGTGGCCCGCGCAGCTCTCCCGAACCCTCCATGGCGGGCAACCAGGTTAAAGTCAGCAAGAGCAATCAGGTCCATCGTCGTTCCATCTGTGAGACGGCAAGTCTAAAATATCGGACTATCGAGCCATCAGTGAACCATCCATATTCGGCGTGTCAAGCATCCAAACCCGGAGATTCTTCCATGACCGTTCTCGTTACCGGCGCCACCGGTAATATTGGCAGCCAAGTCATCCAGCACCTTGTCAATCACGGCGCTGAAGTTCGCGCCCTCGTCCGCCATCCCTCCAAGGCAAATTTCCCTGCAGGCGTTGACGTCGTGAAAGGTGACTTTCTCGACGTCGACTCGCTGCACAGCGCCTATGACGGAGTTTCCACCCTGTTCTTGCTCAACGCTGTAGCACCGGACGAATTCACCCAGGCTCTGATCGCGCTTAATGTGGCTCGCGCAGCTGGCATTGAACGCATCGTCTATCTGTCGGTCATTCACCCCGATGTTTACGTGAACGTGCCGCACTTTGCCGGCAAGTTCGGCGTCGAGCGGATGATCGAGCAGATGCGCCTTCATGCCACCATCCTACGCCCGGCCTACTTCATCCAAAACGATCTGACGATCAAGGACGTCATCACACGCCACGGCGTCTACCCGATGCCCGTCGGCGACAAGGGACTTGCCATGATTGATGCGCGAGATATCGCGGAGATCGCCGCCCTTGAGCTGTTGCGTCGCGAGCAGGCCGCACAGCCACTCCCGTTCACGCGGCTCAATCTGGTCGGGCCCGCGGCGCTTACCGGAACGGAAATCGCCGCCATCTGGACGGACGTAATTGGCCGTCACATCCAATACGGCGGCGATGATACCGCGGCATTCGAGCAGAACCTCAAGCAGTTCATGCCAGCCTGGATGGCTTACGACATGCGCATGATGGGCGAGCGCTTCCTGACTGACGGAATGCTGCCTGAGGACGGTGATGTCGAGCGCCTGACGACGCTCCTCGGCCGTCCACTCCGTTCTTATCGCGCCTTTGCCTCGGAGACCACGGCCTCTCTCTGAGGAAGGCCGTCCCACATCTCGAACGAGGAACATCATCATGATTTATTCGACCGCAACCGTTACGGTGAACCCCGAAGGCGAAACAAAACTTACCCAGGAGCAGGTCTGGAAGGGCCTGGAGCTGAAGGTGCGCGATGCGCGCCTGTTTCTCCCGCCCGGTCTCTGCACACGCTGCGATGTCGTGGAAACGGCTTACTGAAGCTTTGATTCCACTGCTATCTCGGTTTGCGCGACAACCAGCCTGGCGGCCCGGAAGAGCGGGCCGAGCAGGCGCAGTTCGACAGCGACGAGGGCTGCAGATCGGCGCTGCTGTCGACGCTGAAGCGGGCGCGCGAACTGCTCGCAGAAGGCAAGCTCTGATCACGCACTGGCCTTCAAGCGGATCCTGCGTTATGCAGACTCCGCCCGTGTCGTGAACGAGGCCCGGCAGCACAAGGACGAAACCGCCAAGGTTGCGTCGATGGTGCGTGAAAATGTCATCGCTCAGCTCGCCAACATCCAGCCCCACCCGTCGGTACGGTTCGCCCTCGCAGAAGGGCGCGTCACCCTCCATGGCTGGATTTACGACATCGCGAGCGGGCTTATCGAAGCTTTCGACGGCAGCAGGGGCGCCTTCGTTTCCCTTGCGGACAATCCCGAGGTCCAAGCCATCAAATATCAAGCCAGGCGCGTTGCAACGATGAAGTTTCTAGGGCGGAAACTGTCTCATGCCCTAATTCAACCCATCCATGCCGGCGCCGATCACTCGTCCATCGGGAACGCAAAACCAGCTTTCACTCGATCCATCACGACCATGGTCTTGAACCCTTTGATATCGTGGTTCTCATAGAAGAACCTGCGCGTGAAGGCTTCGTAGTCCTCCATGTCCTTCGCCGTTATCACCAAGATGAAATCGGCATCGCCCGTTACGTAATAGCCGATCATCACTTCTCGGGTGGCGCGGATCGCCGCCTTGAAACGATCAACGATATCGGCCCGTTCGCGCTCAAGCGAGACAAGGACGATCATTGTAATCCCACGACCGGCCGCCTTGGGTGAGACGATCGATACGTCCGCCTCGATCACCCCTTCCTCACGCAATCGCTTCAGACGGCGCTGGCAAGCCGTCGGCGAGAGATTGATGATCTTTGCCAACTCTTCCGAGGTCAAGCGGTTGTTCTTCTGGACGGCATCGAGGAGTGCCCTGTCGGCTCGATCAAGCGTTAGCATGCGGAAATCCTGCGATCAGCACCAATATAAGCATGATTCCTGCATCCGGGCTGACATCAATGCAGGCAATCGATCATGGCGAGAGGTTAGTCTCTTTGTAAACATCTTATTGGAGCTTCGCATGAAAGGCCTTGCCAATACCGCGCTGAAAAACTTGAAACGACCCGATCTGATCGAACGCCGGGCCTTTCTGAACGGCGCGTGGGCTGCGCGTGGAGAGACCCTGTACGTCATTGATCCGGCAACCGGTGAGCAGTTCGCAGAAGTCGCGGCTTGCTCGCTCGAAGATGCCGATGCCGCCGTCGATGCTGCGAGAAACGCCTTTGTCGACTGGCGTGACAAACTCCCCGTTGCACGCGGTCGGATCCTACGCACGTGGGGCGGGCTGATGCGCGACAACGCCCAGGATCTCGCCATCATCATGACGACCGAACAGGGCAAGCCGCTGGCGGAGTCACTCGGCGAAATTTCCTATGCCGCAAGTTTCCTCGAATGGTTTGCCGGCGAAGCCGAGCGTGCCTATGGCGAAACGTTTCCGAGCCACCTGCCAGGCAGCCGGCTTTCGGTCCAGATGCAGCCGATCGGCGTTACCGTGGCGATCACGCCATGGAACTTTCCCTGCGCCATGATCACGCGCAAGGCGGGCGCCGCGCTGGCGGCTGGCTGCACCATGATCGTCAAGCCTGCTCCCGAAACGCCGCTTTCAGCGCTCGCCTTGGCAAAACTTGCCCAAGAGGCTGGAATGCCGGCCGGCGTCTTTCAGGTTATCACAGGCGAAGCCGCGCCGCTTGCCCGCCGCCTGCTGGAACACACGGATGTGCGGGCGTTTTCCTTCACCGGTTCGACGGAAGTCGGGCGCATCCTGCTCAGCCAGTCGTCGGCCACCGTGAAGAAAGCCTCGTTGGAACTTGGCGGCCATGCACCGTTCATCCTGTTTGACGACGCCGAATTTTCCAAGGCCGTAAAGGGCTGTATCGGCGCCAAATTCGCCACGTCGGGACAGGATTGCCTCGCCGCCAACAGGATATACGTCCAGCGCGGCAACCACGATCGGTTTGTGGATGCCTTTGCGAAGGCGACCCGAGAGCTTAAGGTCGGCCACGGTCTTGAACCCGCCACCAAGATCGGGCCGATGACGCGGCTGACTGTTGCAGAGAAATGCCGTCAGCAGATCGCCCAGGCGCTCTCGGCCGGTGCACGTCTCGTGTGCGGCGGGCAGGACAGTCCACTCGGTGGCAATTTCGTAATGCCAACCGTGCTTGCCGACGTCACGGACGAAATGCTGATTGCCCGCGAGGAGACCTTCGGCCCGGTCGCAGCCATACTGGCGTTCGATGACGAGGAGGAGGTACTCTCCCGTGCCAATGCCACCGAAATGGGGCTGGCGGCCTATCTCTACACCAACGATCTTGGCAGGGCGATGCGCCTCACCGATCGACTTGAATACGGCATGATTGCCGTCAACACGCCGAAATTCACCGGCGCCCCGATACCCTTCGGTGGCTGGAAGCAATCCGGCCTTGGTCGCGAAGGCTCGCGCCACGGCCTCCTAGAATATCTCGAAGCAAAATATGTCTGCTTCGGCAATCTCGCCGCATGAAAGGACCCGCCGTTATGACCACCAACGTTAACCAGATCGCCACGATGGACCGCAACTCGGTCCTGCATCCCTTCACGCAGCTCAAGGATTTCGCAAGCGGCAAGCTCGGCGATCCGACGATCGTCGAAACCGGCAAGGGCATCCGGATCCAGGATGCCAACGGCACGCAGCTGATCGACGGTTTCGCCGGCCTCTACTGCGTCAATGTCGGCTATGGCCGCACCGAGGTCGCCGAAGCCATCTCGCGCCAAGCCTATCGCCTCGCCTATTACCATACTTACGCCGCTCACACGACGGATGAGCTCGCGATCCTCTCCGATAGACTGGTGAGAATGGCGCCGGGCAAGATGAGCAAGGTGTTCTACGGCATGTCGGGTTCCGATGCCAACGAAACGCAGGCAAAGCTTGTCTGGTACTACAACAACCTGCGCGGTAAACCGAACAAGAAGAAGATCATCTCCCGCGAACGCGGCTATCACGGTTGCAGCGTGGTTTCCGGCTCGATGACCGGCATGAGTTTTTACCATGACCACATGGACCTACCGCGTGCGGGCATTCTCCACACCGGCGTGCCGCATCACTATTGGGGCGCGGAAGCCGGCGAGACGGAAATCGAATTTTCCAAGCGCCGTGCCGATGAGCTCGAAGCCTTGATCCTGCGCGAAGATCCCGACACGATCGGTGCCTTCATCGCCGAGCCGGTGCTTGGCACCGGCGGCATCACTCCCCCGCCGCAGGGCTATTGGGACGAAGTGCAGAAGGTCCTGCGGAAATACGATATCCTGCTGATCGCAGACGAAGTCATCACCGGTTTTGGGCGAACCGGGTCAATGTTCGGATCACAGCACTACGGTATCGAACCCGATTTGATCACCATCGCCAAAGGCCTCACCTCGGCCTACTTCCCGCTATCGGGGGCCATCGTCGGCGAGAAGGTCTACAAGGTGATGGAAGAAGGGGCCGACCGCGTCGGCGCTTTCTCGCATGGTTACACCTATTCCGGCCATCCGATTGGCGCAGCAGCGGCCAATGCCGTTCTCGACATCGTGGAGAAAGAGGATCTACCGGGCAATGCGCGCACGGTCGGCACCTATTTCCAAGCGCAACTAAAGGCCAGATTCGCTCAACTTCCGATCGTCGGTGAAGTCCGCGGTGTCGGCTTGATGGGCGCCATCGAATTTGTGGCCGACCGGGAAAAGAAAATACGTTTTGCACCCGGCCTTACTGTTGGCGCGCGAATCTCGAAGGCCGCGCGCAGTCGCGGGCTCATTGCCCGTGCCATGCCGCATGGCGACATCTTGGGTTTCGCACCACCGCTTGTCACGACCAAAGAAGAAGTCGATGAGATCGTTGCCATCGCCGAATCCGCCGTCCGCTCCGTCATGGACGAATTGGTTCGTGCAGGCGAGACGATCTGAGGAAAGCATGATTGCCGGCGAGACGAACTTCGCCCGGCAACAGCGTCTTTGGATTATTCCCGAGGCAATGGCGGCTCGCGATGCATAAGGCTTCAACTTTCTAGAGGAAGCATGCATAATGTCATGAAATTATCACCTCAAAAACGAGACAATTCATGCGCCGCCAAGCCAATCCCTTCGCTACCGATCCGACTCCCGCGACAAAACCGGTTATCTGGCGGCCGAGCGTGGCGAAGCAGAAGGGCGAGACGAAGCACGCGGCTCTGACCGAACGGATCATCGCCGATATCGATTCCGGCATTCTCAAACCAATGGATCGGATGCCGACGCATCGCGATCTGGCGCGCGAACTCGGCCTTTCCGTGCAGACCGTCAGCCTCTCTTACAAGGAGGCGGAAAGGCTCGGCTATCTCAGCGGCGAGATCGGCCGCGGGACCTTCGTCAAGGCGCGCGTGACGGACCGCGCGGGCCGGATGATGCTCGACCACAGCCAGAACGAGATACTCGACCTTTCAATCATCCGCGCCGTCTATCTCGATGCGCATGAGGACGCTTCGCGCGAGATTTTTCGCGAGCTTGCCGAGAGCGATATCGCGAGCTTCATGCGCCCTTGCCGGCCGATCGCTGGGCTCGACCGGCATCGCGAAACCGCACGGCTCTGGCTGCAGCCGATGGGTGTCAGCGCCGGCGTCGAGCGCATTATCGTGACAAACGGGGCGGCGCACAGCATCTTTCTCGCACTGAGCTGCGTCATCCGCTCCGGCGATGTCGTGCTGTGCGAAAACCTCACCGATCACGGCATCATAGGGCTCTCCAATATCCTCGGCTTCAGCCTGAAAGGATTGCCGACCGATGCCGAGGGTATTTTGCCCGACGCGCTGGAAGCCGCCTGCGCCGTGGGAAGCGTGAGGGCGCTGGTGCTCATTCCCACGCTCAACAACCCGACCAGCCATGTCGCCGGTACCGAGCGCCGGCGCGCGATCGCCGAAATCGCGCAACGATACAGCATCTTCGTCATCGAGGATGAGGTTTACAGACCGATGATGGAGGAGGATCTGCCCTCGATCACCGAGCTGCTGCCCGATCTCGGTTTCTTCGCCACAAGCTTCACCAAGACCGTGCTGACCGGCCTGCGGGTCGGCTACCTCGTCGTCCCGCCGGCCTATTCCATCCGCGCCGCCTCAATCCTGCGTGTATCCAGCTGGAGCGGCACTTATCTGACCGCCGAGATCGCCACGCGCTGGGTCGAGAATGGCACGGCGCAGGAATTGCTGGCGATACAGCGCGATGAGGCGCGCGCGCGCCAAGGCATCGCCGCCGAGATCCTCGGCGACCATTTCGCCTCCAGCCACCCGCTTTCGCTCTGCGCCTGGCTGAAAGTGCCGCAACACTGGACCGAAGACGGCCTAGTGCGCTCGCTAGCCAACCAGAATGTCGCGGTCACGCCGTCGGAGCCTTTCATCGCCGGCCCCGGCCATGGCGGCGGCATCCGAATTTGTCTCGGCGGGCGAATGAGCCACACGACCCTCCGGAAAGCGCTAACAACGGTGCGCCGGGCCTTCGAGCAATTACCGCCCGTCTACGACGTCGGTTCCATCGGGTGATGTCCGGTTCAGTACAATCATTGAATCATTACAATATAATAA
Source organism: Rhizobium sp. Rhizsp42 (assembly GCF_047304155.1). Lineage (NCBI taxonomy): Bacteria > Pseudomonadati > Pseudomonadota > Alphaproteobacteria > Hyphomicrobiales > Rhizobiaceae > Rhizobium > Rhizobium sp. Rhizsp42. Next base: position 27,609 of record NZ_JBGLYS010000044.1, read on the forward strand.
TTGACATGATTTTACTTCGCTCTCAACATGACAATCATGAAGAGCGAGCCTAGATCAATAGAGAACGAGACGCTGCCAGTCAGCCTGGCTGAGATCTCGCGCGCTGCCGATCGCATCCGTGGCCGAGTGACACGCACGCCACTTGTTCACTCCGCTTCTCTCTCCAGGCGGGCTCGCCAGCCCGTTCATCTGAAGCTCGAGACCCACCAGCCGATCGGCGCCTTTAAGCTGCGCGGCGCGACGAATGCCGTTCTCGCGCTCAACCCTGCGGCCCGCGCGCGCGGCCTTGTCACCGCTTCGACCGGCAATCACGGCCGCGCCGTCGCCTATGCGGCACGCGCGCTCGGTATCCCCGCAACAGTCTGCATGTCATCGCTGGTGCCGGCCAACAAGGTCGATGCCATCAGGGCGCTCGGCGCCGAAATCCTTATCGTCGGCGTGTCGCAGGATGATGCGCAAGATGAGGTCGAGCGGCTGGTCGAAAGCCGCGGCCTGACGCCGATCCCGCCGTTTGATCATGCTGATGTCGTTGCTGGTCAGGGCACGATCGGCCTCGAAATCGTCGAGGACCTGCCCGATCTCGCAACCGTGCTTATCCCCCTTTCCGGCGGCGGATTGGCGGGCGGCATCGCAGTCGCGGTCAAAGCGCTTAAGCCGCGGGCGCGGATCATCGGTATATCGATGGAACGTGGCGCGGCGATGCACGCATCAATCGCCGCCAGCAGGCCCGTTGCGGTGCGCGAGGAGGAAACGCTGGCGGATTCGCTTGGTGGCGGCATCGGCCTTTCGAACCGGGTGACCTTCCCGCTCTGCCGCGATCTGCTCGACGACATCGTCCTGCTGACCGAAGACGAGATCGCCGCAGGCATTCGCCACGCTTCGCGCGAAGAGGGCGAGATCGTCGAGGGCGCCGGAGCGGTCGGCATTGCCGCCATTCTCGCAGGCAAAGTGGAACTCACCGGCCCCACTGTCGTCGTCCTCTCGGGTAGCAATATCGACGCCAGGGTTCACCGGGATATCATCGAGGGAGGTGCTACATGAGCCGCATTCGCATCCTGACGGAACGGGACCTGCGCGCCGTCGTCAGCCTTGATATCTCGGCCATCAACTACATCGAGCAGGCCTTCCTGGCGCTCGCGACGCAGCCGGTCGCGATGCCGCCGATCCTGCGGCTCGACATTCCCGAATTCCGTGGTGAAGTCGACGTCAAGATGGCCTATGTGCCGGGTTTTGATTGCTTCGCGATCAAGGTCAGCCCCGGTTTCTTCGACAACCCCAAGCTCGGTCTGCCGAGCCTCAACGGGTTGATGATCCTGTTCAGCGTTAACACGGGCTTGGTTGAAGCCCTGCTTCTCGACAACGGTTACCTCACTGACGTGCGCACCGCCGCAGCCGGTGCGGTCGCCGCCCGGCATCTGTCGCGCGAGGACGCCTCAGTCGCCACGATCTTCGGTGCCGGCATGCAGGCCCGGCTGCAGCTCCAGGCGCTGATGCTGGTGCGCCCGATCAAATCAGCGCGCATCTGGGCGCGTGATCAAGCCAAGGCGGCGAAGCTCGCGGCCGAATGCGCGAGGCAATTCGGCATCGCCGTTGCCGCCCTCCCCGATCCGCGCGAGGCGACACGCGGCAGCGACATCGTCGTCACCACCACACCGACCGAAAAGCCCATCCTGATGGCCGATTGGCTGGAACCCGGCCAGCATCTGACGGCGATGGGTTCGGATTCCGAACACAAGAACGAGATTGATCCCGCCGTCTTCGTCCGCGCCACCTACATTGCCGACCGCCTGTCGCAGACCCGCATCGTTGGCGAGTTGCACCACGCGATCGAGGCGGGCTCCGCGACGCCACAACAGCAATTCGCCGAGCTCGGTGCGGTTATCGCCGGCACGGCGAAGGGCCGCGTCAGCGCCGGGGACATAACCTTTGCCGACCTGACCGGGACCGGCGTTCAGGACACCGCGATCGCCAATCTGGCCGTAAGTCGTGCAGCAGCGGCGGGCAGCGGTCAGGTAATCGAGAACAAGAGAGAAATGGGAGATGCCGCATGAGCGTGACGCTGAACTTTACGCGTGAGGAATATGCCGAGCGCCTGTCCAAAACCCGTCACGCCATGGAAAAGGCCGGGATCGATCTGCTCGTCGTCACCGACCCGTCCAACATGCACTGGCTCACCGGCTACGATGGCTGGTCCTTCTATGTGCATCAATGCGTGCTGGTGCCGCCATCCGGCGAGCCGATCTGGTATGGCCGCAAGCAGGATGCCAACGGCGCCAGGCGCACCGCTTACCTGAACCACGACAATATCATCGGCTACCCGGACAACTATGTGCAATCGACCGAGCGACACCCGATGGATTTGCTCTCGCAGATCTTCGACGAGCACAAATGGTCGGGCCTCACTTTCGGCGTCGAGATGGACAACTACTACTTCTCGGCGGCAGCCTACGCCTCGCTGCAGAAGAACCTGCCGAATGCCCGCTTCAAGGACGCAGCCGGCCTCGTGAACTGGCAGCGTGCTGTCAAGAGCCCGACCGAACTCGACTATATGCGCAAGGCCGGCAGGATCGTCGAACTGATGCACAAGCGCATCGTCGATGTCGTCGAACCCGGCATGCGCAAATGCGATCTCGTCGCCGAGATCTATGACGCGGGCATCAGGGGAACGCCGGATTTCGGCGGCGACTATCCGGCAATCGTGCCGCTTCTTCCGTCGGGCGCCGATGCTTCCGCGCCCCACCTCACCTGGGACGACAAACCGATGCGCATCGGCGAGGGCACGTTCTTCGAGATCGCCGGCGCCTACAAGCGTTATCACTGCCCGCTGTCGCGCACCGTCTTTCTCGGCAAGCCGACGAAGGCCTTTCTCGATGCCGAAAAGGCGACCCTCGAAGGCATGGAAGCCGGTCTTGCCGCGGCCAAACCGGGCAACAGGTGCGAGGACATCGCAAACGCCTTCTTTGCGGTGCTTAAGAAATACGGGATCATCAAGGACAACCGCACCGGTTACCCGATCGGGCTCTCCTATCCACCGGACTGGGGCGAGCGCACCATGAGCCTGCGCCCCGGCGACCGGACGGAACTGAAGACCGGCATGACCTTCCACTTCATGACCGGTCTCTGGCTTGAGGATATGGGGCTGGAGATCACCGAGAGCATCGCGATCACAGAAACCGGCGTCGAATGCCTGTCGAATGTGCCTCGACAGCTTTTCGTGAAGGGGTGATGCAATGCTGACCAGCGCCGCGCTCCGTCCCTCGCCGATCAACCCTTCCGTCGATTTCGACGCCAAGGGTGTGCAGCACGGACATCTGCGCCTGCCCTATAGCCGCGATGACAGCGCCTGGGGCTCGGTGATGATCCCGATATGCGTCATTGCCAATGGCGAAGGCCCGACCGCGCTCCTGACCGGGGCCAATCACGGCGACGAGTATGAGGGGCCGGCGGCACTCTTCGAACTGGCACAGACGCTTGATCCCGCCGAGATTAACGGACGCGTCATCATCGTCCCGGCGCTCAATTATCCCGCGTTTCGTGCTGGAACCCGGACCTCGCCGATCGATCGGGGAAACCTGAACCGCAGCTTTCCGGGCCGTCCGGATGGCACGGTGACGGAGAAGATCGCCGACTACGTCACGCGCCATGTGATACCACTCGCCGATATCGTGCTCGACTTCCATTCCGGCGGCAGGACACTGGATTTCCTGCCCTATGCAGCGGCCCACGAGCTACCGGACAAAGACCAGGAAGCGCGCTGCTTCGACGCCGTCGCCGCCTTCGCGGCACCGTTTTCGATGAAGATGCTGGAGATCGATGCTGTCGGCATGCTCGATACGACCGTCGAGGAAATGGGCAAGGTCTTCGTCACCACCGAACTTGGCGGTGCCGGGACGGCCACGGCGCGGTCAATCGAGATTGCCCGCAAGGGCAGCCTCAACTTGCTGCGGCATGCCGGGATTCTTTCGGGTGAACCGAATGCCGCGCCCACTCGTTGGTTGGATATGCCATCGAGCGACTGCTTCACCTTTGCCCAGGATGAGGGACTGATCGCCTTCGCCGCCGATCTCGGCGACCCGGTCAGGAGAGGCGAGGTCATCGCCCGCGTCTACCCTGTCGGCAAAACCGGCATTGCGCCAATCGAGTACCGCGCCGCGATGGATGGCGTGCTCGCGGCTCGCCACGTACCCGGCCTGATCAAGGCCGGCGACTGCCTTTCCGTGATCGCGACGTTCACGGAGGAGACCTAACCGAAGAGACCCCGCGAGATCCGAAAACGGACAGGAAAACCCTAACCAGAGGAGAATTCGCATGCCAATCAAGACAATCGCCGGCCTTTCCGCCCTTGCACTGATGATGGGCGTAACGTCTGCCAGCGCACTGACACTCGAGGAGGTCAAGCAGCAGGGTTACATCCGCGCCGCGACCGCCAATGAAGTGCCCTATTCCTACATGCAGCCCGACGGCACCTCTGCCGGCATCGGTCCCGATGTCGCTAGCGCGGTGCTGAAATCCATGGGGATCGAGGAGATCAACTGGACGGTGACGCCGTTCGGCACGCTGATCCCAGGCCTCAAGGCAAAGCGTTTCGACTTTGCCGCGGCCGAGCAGAACATCTCGCCGGAGCGCTGCAAGCAGGTCGCCTTCACGGAGCCGAACTCGTCCTATGGCGAAGGCCTGCTCGTTAAGAAGGGCAATCCGAAGGGCTTGAAGACCTATGCCGACATCGCCAAGGACCAGTCGCTGACGGTGGCCGTAGTCTCCGGTGCCAACAATGTCGACTTCCTGCGCGCCGTCGGTGTCAAGGATGAGCAGATCGTCTTCATTCCGGCCAATGCCGATGCTATCCCGACCGTGCAGAGCCGCACCGACGCCTATGCCGCGACCGAATTGACTGTCGCGGCGCTCGCCAAGGGCCAGGCCCAGGTCGAGCAGGTCGCGCCGTTCACGGACCCGATCGTCAAGGATGCGCCGGTTCGCAATTATGGTGGCTTTGCCTTCCGCCCGGAAGACAAGGAACTGCGCGACGCCTTCAACGCCGCCCTCGTCAAGTTCCGCACGACGGATGAGTACAAGGCGATCCTCACCAAATACGGCCTGTCCGAACAGAGTATCGCTGCTGCCGCCGACAAGAAGGTCGATGACCTCTGCGCCGGCAAGTAACGGCAGAAGGCGCCCGATCCCATCGGTCGGGCGCCGCTCCTAACGATCAGGAGACTTCCGTATGAACTGGACAGCCTACCTGCCGATGCTCTGGCATGGCGCATTCATCACGATGACGATCACGCTGGCGTCCATTGCCGTCGGCGCGATGCTCGCTTTTATCTTCGGCATCCTGCGCGTCGAGGGAGGACCGATCCTCTCGGCTGTCGCGCTGTGTTACACAGAGGTGTTCCGCGGGACCTCGCTCTTCGTTCAGCTTTTCTGGTTTTACTACGCGCTGCCGCTCGTCGGCCTGAGCTTCGATCCGATCACCACCGGCATCTTGGTGCTGGCGGCCCACGCCGGCGGATATGGCGCCGAGATCGTGCGCGGGGCGCTGTCATCCGTTTCCGTGCAGCAGCTGGAGGCCGCCCGCGCCTTGAATTTCAGCCGCTTCCAGACGCTGTTTCGCATCTCGCTGCCGCAGGCGATCGTGGAGATGATGCCGGCCTTCGGCAATCTGGCGATCGAGACCCTCAAGCTCTCCTCGCTCGTGTCGCTGATATCGATTGCCGATCTCACTTTCGCGGCCCAGTCGATCCGCAACATCACGCTGGATAGCGCGAGCATCTATTCGATCACGCTCCTCTGCTACTTCGCCATGTCGCTGGTGCTGACGGTGGCGATCCGGCTGATCGAGCGTTTCGCGCGGCGAGGACATGCCTTCCCGCAGATGCCCCGTTCGTGAGGATATGACCACATGATGTATGGATACGAATGGGATACGACGACCTGGCTCACCTATACAAGCTCGATCCTGCCGATCATCCTGATCGGCTTGACCGTGACGTTGAAGGCAGCGGCGGCAGGCTTTGCCATCGCGCTCGTGCTCGGCCTCGTCTTCGCGCTGCTGCGCCGCAGCCGCGTGATCGCGATCTCCTGGACCACCGCCTTCATCGTTGAGTTCCTGCGCGACACGCCGCTTCTGGTGCAGCTGTTCTTTCTCTATTACGTGCTGCCCGACTTCGGCGTCGTGCTTCCGGCCTTCCTGACGGGCGCCATCGCCCTTGGCCTGCAATATGCCGCCTACACATCCGAGGTCTATCGCGGCGGCATCGAGGCCGTGGCCCGCGGCCAGTGGGAAGCGGCAACGGCGCTCAATCTGAGCCGCATGCAGGCCTACCGCGACATTATCATTCCGCAGGCCATCCCGCGGATCGTCCCCGCCATGGGCAATTATCTCGTCGCCATGATCAAGGAAACGCCGGTCCTTTCCGTTGTCACCGTCATGGAAATGATGGGCCTTGCCAACATGATCGGCGAACGCACCTTCGAATATCTCGTGCCGCTGACGCTTGTCGGCCTGATCTTCCTCCTCCTGACGCTGATCTGCTCGGCCGGTCTCCACCGGCTGCAGAAAGCTCTTCCGAAAGCAGGAATCCCCTTGCGATGACTGAGAACAACAATCCGCCCATCATCGAATTTTCCAACGTCGCCAAGCGCTTCGGCCACCTGACGGTGCTCGACGACTTCAATTTCATTGTCCGGAAGGGCGAAAAGGTGACGCTGATCGGACCGTCCGGGTCGGGAAAATCGACCGTCCTGCGCATCCTGATGACGCTCGAACCGTTTCAGGATGGGAAGCTGACGTTACAGAACATGTCTTATCATGAACCGAATGGCAAAGGCCCTTTCAAGGCCACGGAAAGCCATCTGCGCCAGATCCGCAACCATGTTGGGATGGTGTTCCAGAGCTTCAACCTTTTCCCTCACATGACAGTCCTGCGCAATGTCGTCGAGGCGCCGCTGCGGGTGCTCGGTATTGCCCGCGCAGAAGCGGAGGCGCGCGCGCTACAACTTCTTGACATGGTGGGTCTTGCCGACAAGAAGGACTTTTATCCCTCGCAGCTCTCCGGCGGTCAGCAGCAGCGCGTGGCGATCGCCCGTGCGCTGGCGATGCGCCCGCGGGTGCTTCTCTTCGATGAGCCGACATCGGCGCTCGATCCGCAACTCGTTGGCGAAGTGCTCTCGGTGATCCGCGGCCTTGCCCATGAGCACGACCTAACGATGCTGCTCGTCACCCATGAAATGCGTTTTGCTCGGGAAGTTTCGGATCGGGTCTGCTTTTTCGACAAGGGCCGGATCTGCGAACAGGGAGCGCCCGAGGAGATATTCGGCGCGCCCCAAAGGGAGCGGACGCGCGAATTTCTGTCATCGGTTCTAGGATAACACGGAAACCCAACGGGCGGAGGGCAGAAGCGAATTTTCGGCATGACAACCTAACTTGTCTGCCTGACAATGTCCCGTTGAAGATGACTAGGTACCGCGCAGCCCAAGGCAATTATCAGACGTCTGTGCACAGGCAGATGATGGCCGACGGTGGCGGGAGAACAGGTTCATGTAGGGCGGATCGTCTTGATGTGACGCTACAGTACGTGGGCAAAAATTTGGTTGCTTAGAGGATGGCGCGGGTAGCGTTGACGGTTCATAACCGGTACAGGTGAAGGCTGGCGTCGCCACGGCCGCTTTGCGCTTTCATTCGGTCGGTTGACTGGCACATGAGATGATCAAGAGCCGAGCGCATACTGGCACCTTCGGGAGCGCAAGCGCGGCGGTCAGACCTCCACGGCGCTTCCAATGTCAGGCGGTGCGCCCAGGGCTGAAGCACCACCTTTCCAGTGGTCTGGCGACCTTCAAGCAGGCGGTGCGCTTCAGCGGCCCGCGACAATGGGAGTACCGTGCCGACCTGGATCTTGACCTGACCGCTCGCCACGAAGCCAATCAGTTCACCAATGGCCGCCATCAGCAAGTCAGCATTTGCCAGGTCGGCACCAATGTAGAAGCCGACCACGCTATGGTTCATCGACGTAAGCCGCCAGGGGTCAACCAGCGCGGTCTTTCCACTGGACCGGCCGGAAAAATCTTGAGGCCGAACGATGCCATTACATCAAGTGCCTGGTTCAGGTGTCGCCCTCCGCCGTCTCGAGACCGATGTCGACGCCTCGCCCATCGCTGATCAGGCGAACATCGTCAGCCTAGTCTGGCTTGGTGTAATCGACCGAGACATCCGCAACCAGTGCTTCGGCCTTCGCGCGCTTCTCCAGGTGAAGGCGACGAGGTCCGCGCGGTGAAGCGTACCGGTCGCAACTCCATTTTCGCCCATGAGCTCCGCAGTAATTTCCTTCGTCTCGTGGTGGTCGAGACGATGCCGGAGTGGTGTATATTCAGCGCCGAGACATTGCAATCTGTCGGCAACACCATGACCTTGCCGCCGACTTTTCAGGGTCATCGGCGAGCAGTTCGAGAATGGCCTTGGTTTTCGCGTCAGCCTTGATCTCCCAGCGCCAGGAAACGGGTTTACCCGCGCTGTTAGTTCCGCGCTCGAAACCGAGCTTAAAATTATCTTCAAGCGTGTGATAGGCGTCGGTATCCGCTAGCATGTGGAGCTGTATGACGACATCGACATCGCCGGTACCTGCGTGTGCGAGAATCTCCGGCGGCTTCTTCTCGATCAGATAACGCGGCGTGAGCCCGCCAATCAAGAAGATCGAGACACGCCATGGCCGAGGTCCCCGTATAAGCGTGACCAGGACGCGTTCACAGTCCTCCGATGGGAAGAATTCGGCGGTGACGGCTTGCTACGTTGACCCCACCATGACGTCCCCGCGTAAAACGTGGAGGTGATTGGCAGCGATGTTCTCATATAGAACCGGTCCCAAGCTCCTGGGTGCCTGTGAGATCAATGCCTAGCTTCCCGGAACTCAGCCCGGCGCTTTCGGTAGCGCGACGGTCGCCGACAGGCCTCCTCCGGACCGGGTCTTGAGCGTGACGCGGCCGCCATAAAGCTTCGAAACCTCATTGGCTATCGACAAGCCAAAACCGTCTCCCGGTACAGTCTCATCTAGGCGCACACCTGCCTTCCCAACTTCAGTGATGTCCTCCCTTTCGATGCCAGGACCATCATCCTCGATCACAATAGCAATCTCGCCGTTTTCGGCCTTGCCAAGGATCCAGACAGACGATCTCGCCCACTTGAATGCATTGTCAACAATTGCTCCAACGATCTCGTCAACGTCCTCCGGCGCACACGCAACGCTCAGAGTCTGCTCCACGTCGATCGTGGTCGCGAGCTTCCTGTCCACGTAGAGCTTTTGCATCATGGCTACGATATCATCGATATTCTGGCGGAGCTGAGTGGTGGGAGCCAAGCCCGCTGCCGACACTCCTGCTCTGGCTCTCCCCAGGTGGTGCTTGATCTGACGGTCGATCCGGTCCACCTGTAGCCGTGCCTCGCCAGTCGGGTCGGCGTTATCGTTCAGTGCGAGGTAGAGACTTGCTACAGGTGTCTTTAGGCCATGTGCCATGTTCGCGAACTGAAGCCTCGTCTCCGCGAGCCGCTTTTGGTTCTGATCGACCAAACGATTGATTTCCCCGACGAGTGGCCGCAGCTCTTCCGCCTGGGGCTGATCGAGCCCTCCTGCCTGGCCGGAGGAAACGTCGGCAACCTTCTCGGCCAGTGTTCTGAGCGGCGCGAGACCGTAACGCACCTGAAGCAGGATACCAGCGATAAGAAGACCTCCAAGGACAAACATCGCCGGAACGAGAAGCAACAGCGATCGCATAATTGGCCTGATAAGAGCCGAGCGCGGCGCGGTGGCAATGATCTCGACCTGCTCTCCGTCTGCGAACGATTGCGAGGTGAGGAAATGCAGCGCTTGCCCTCGGTTGCCCCGCCCGTCTCCAGCGCGTGGGGTTGCAGTCATCAGGCTCCGCCATTCGAATGGTTTAGGAGGGTTCGACAGGCTTGCTCCGGCAAGGGAACGAGATGTCACCCGCTTTCCAGCAGCAGTCACCTGCCAATACCACCCGGAGCCGGGGCGATCGAATGGAGGGCCGTCGAGATTGCCGTCGACGCCAAGCGAACCGTCTGCGCCGATCTTCATGGCGTTCCTGACAGCTTCGATTTGGACACTTAGCCGCTGGTCGACCTGATCCCTCACTACATTGGCAACGATCAGCCCAAGGACAGCGGACGCAACAACCAACGCTGCAGTGGCATAGACCAGGGAGAAGGCGATGAGACGCCCCGCGATCGTCGTTGGCTTTCGTATCCGCGACGAAATCATTTCGCGCCTGCCGTCAGCATGTAGCCACGTCCACGTTCCGTCTCGATCCTGTCGGTGCCAATCTTCCGTCGAAGCCGCGCAATGATGACTTCGATCGAGTTGGAATCAACCTCGGCGTCGCCCTCGTATACCCGTTCAATCAGTTCTCTCCGGTCAACGATGACCTCCTTGCGGAGCATCAGGCAAGAAAGCACCCTCCACTCGAACGCGGTCAGCTTCAACGGTAGTCCTGCGAGTTCGAATGTTCCGAGTTGGGCATCGAACGATAAGTCGCCGCAGGTGATGACGGACGCCGCATGGCCTGCCGAGCGTCGAACGAGCGCGCGCAGTCGAAGGACGAGTTCCTCGATCCGGAACGGCTTCGTCAGGAAATCGTCCGCCCCTGCCTTGAACGCCGCCACCTTGTCCGGCCAGCCGTCACGGGCTGTCAGCACGAGCACAGGGAGTGTACGCCCGGCATCGCGCCACGATTTCAAAACCGTGACCCCGTCAATCTTCGGAAGGCCAAGATCCAAGACGGACGCGTCGAATATTTCCGTGAGCCCGGCATGCTCTCCGTCTTCGCCGTTTCGGGCCACATCAACGACGAAGTTCTCCAATCGCAGGCTGGCTGCAATTCGGTGGGAAAGATCAGCATCATCCTCGACAAGAAGTATTCTCATAGGCACCCGAGTGTTCTGTGTGATCTGACTATGAACTAGGGCGCACTCGCTTAACTGAAACTGAACCGCGCCATTCAGTCTGTGTGTGGACCGACGGTCGTATCGTCAGCCTGTCGAAACCAACAGGAGACACCGCGATGTCCATCGAAGACAACACTCCGGAAGCTCACCCCGACCACAAGCCCCGCCCCCGCAAACGGCCTACGAAACACTTTGCCGCGTTCGCCATCTCGGCTTTCGCCGTCCTGGCAGTCGGCGCGGCAGGCGGTGCAACAGCGATGAAACTCACCAGACCAAGCATCGAAATGGCGCCACTTGCCCCCGTCGTAATCACCAGCCTCAAAGATGGTCGCAGCATCGTAACGATCAAGGGCAATGTTGCAGAAGTCTATGGCAACAAGTTCATCGTGCAGGACGACAGCGGCCGAGCGCTGATCGAGACCGGATCTGCCGGGGATGATGGGAAGCTCGTCGCGGTCGGCGAACCCGTCAGCGTCCAGGGCAGGTTTGAAGACGGATTTGTACACGCGAGCTATATCGTGCATGGAGATGGGAAGACCGACGCGCTACGCCCCCCGCCCGGCCCTCGGCCGCATGGTGGCCCCATGGAAGAGGCCTTGCGTCATATGAAGCCGTAGTCGGCTCTCGTGCTCAGCACTGCCTTAATTAACAAGTTTGGGGGAGCCGGAGAGGACGTTTCTTTTAACGTGGTCTCCAGCTTCCACATTGAGGGCCGTTAGCCTGTCAATCGTTGTCTCTGGTAGGCCGTCGCCTTCCTACAGTCACATGGCGGGACCGAACGCTGACGCGCTCGATAAATTGCATCGGTGGCTCAGGTCTAAGGGAGTAGCGCGTATGATTGAAACTAAAGTCGATGGCGCGCGTTACTCGGCAACTTTCACGGAGAAGCGGGCATGATCAAGCATCTGGTTCAACCGCTTGCCGCGACGGGCAAGCTCACCTCTGCCCAGTCGGACGACTATTTCGCGAATTCGCTTTGACGCTGACGATTGCCATAATCATATCCGCGCTATTTTCGCTTGCGCTGACGCCGATGCTGGCCTCGAAATTCATTCGCCCGATCGAGCGATCGCAACAAGGATGGTTCTACCGCGCGGGCGAGCTGTTTTTCGAGAGACTGACGGCGGCCTATATCAGATCACTAATTCCCTTCATCCGTCATCGCCTGCTGACGCTTGCCTTGTTCATCGCCACCCTTGCCACGACAGCGTATCTATTTTTCATCGTTCCCAAGGGCTTTTTCCCCGAACAGGATACCGGTTTCATCGGCGGATTGTCTCAGGCTTCGCCCGACATTTCTTTTGCCGAAATGGCAAAGCTGGAGGAGCGCGTCAGCGCCATCATCATGAAAGATCCCGCGGTCTATTCGGTCTTCATGGATATCGGCGGCGGCAATGGTGGCAATGCTCTCAACCAGGGCCACGTCAACATTACTCTGAAACCGCTTGTAGAGCGCGATGCGAGCGCCAAGCAAGTCATTGACCGGCCTGGGACCGCGCTCAACGCCCAGCAGGGCATCAAGCTCTTCATGCAATCCGCCCAGGATATCAATATCGGCGCGCGGCCGGCCAAGACCCAATACCAGTTCACCCTGCAGGACGGCGATATCGCCGAGCTTGGCGAATGGGCGTCGAAAATAACGAGCCGACTTCAAAGCCCCGAGGAATCGCACGACGTCGGCAGTGATCAGCAGGCGAAGGCGCCCAACCTCTCGATCAAAATCGATCGCGCGGCCGCCACCCTTTACGGCGTGCTTCCCTCAACGATCGACGACACGCTTTATGACGCCTTTGGGCAACGTCAGGTGGCGTCTTATTCGACCCAGACCGACACGTTCCGGGTCATCCTCGAGGTCCTTCCGAGCCTGCAGCGCGACATCGCGACATCGCGACATTGGACCGGCTCTCAGTTCGAGCAAGCAACGGCACGCCGGTACCGCTTTCCGTCGTCGCTAAATGGTCGACAGATGGCGCTTCACCCGTCTCCATCTCTCACCAGGATCAGTCCCCATCCGTCACGATCTCGTTCAATCTTGCTTCCAATGTCGCTCTGGGAGAGGCCACAAAGGCAATCGAAGCCGCGGTGGCCGAAATGCATCCGCCGGCCTCGTTACAGACGAGTTCTTCGGGAAGCGCCAAAGCATTCAAGGATTCCCTCGGAACCGTGCCGCTCCTGATCCTTGCATCACTCATCGTCGTCTACATCATTCTTGGCGTTCTCTATGAAAGCCTGATCCACCCGCTCACCATCCTCTCCACACTCCCATCCGCTGGTCTCGGAGCTTTGCTCGCTCTGAATGTGGCGGGGTTTGATTTTGGGCTGGTTGCGATGATTGGAGTCATTCTGCTGATCGGGATCGTCAAAAAGAATGGCATCATGCTCGTTGATTTTCCCATACAGTCCGAGCGGGATGACTTTAGGAGTGAGGAGGCAATTGTCCAAGCGGCGGAAATGCGTTTTCGACCGATCCTCATGACCACGATGGCGGCTCTGCTTGGGGGGCGGCCGCTTGCCATTGGGCATGGAGCGGGATCTGAACTGAGGCAGCCGCTCGGATACGCAATTGTCGGCGGCCTGCTGGTCAGCCAATTGCTTACCCTTTATACGACCCCGGTCATTTACCTCTTGCTTGACGGCCTCCGCCGAACGAACAAGCCCCACCCCGACCAGACCCCCGTCCAGAAAGCGGCCTGAAACTCGAATCGGAAACAAGATGAACCCATCGGTCTATACGTTTGCAATCGCGGCCGCGACGGCAGCTGGTGTCGTCGTGCGCCCTTTCCGGCTTCCCGAGGCGATATGGGCTGTCGCAGGCGCAGGCTTGATCCTTGCGCTTGGAATTCTTACGCCTGAGGAGGTTTGGACGGGCGTCACGAAGGGGACCGACGTCTATCTTTTCCTGATCGGGATGATGTTGCTCTCAGAACTTGCGCGCAAGGAAGGCCTGTTCGGTTGGGTTGCGGCTATCGCCACTTCTTGCGCGGACGGTTCTGCAAAAAAGCTGTTCTTCCTAGTTTACGGAGTTGGCATCATCGTCACAGCGCTGTTGTCTAATGACGCGACGGCGGTAGTGCTGACGCCCGCAGTGTACGCCGCCTGCCGTGCGGCCAAGGTCGACAACCCTCTCCCCTATCTGCTGATCTGCGCGTTTATCGCCAACGCCGCAAGCTTCGTCTTGCCGATCTCGAATCCGGCGAACCTGGTTATTTTCGCCGGCGGCGAGATGCCATCGCTGGGTCGCTGGATGACAACGTTCCTTGCGCCTTCGATCGGAGCGATCATCACGACATTTGTGGCCCTTTACCTTACCCAGCGTAAGGCGCTCTCTTGCGAGACGTTGGCCATCGACATTCCCCGCCCCGATCTTTCGCTACCGGCTCTCGTCGCCGGCGCAGGGCTGGTCATTACCGCCATCGTCCTTCTGGGGGCGTCCTGCGCCCATCTGGACTTGGGCATTCCCACCTTCATTGCCGGCACAATCACAACGCTGATTGTTCTTTCCGTTGTCCGGCAAAGTCCAATTCACATCATCCGTGAGATTAGTTGGAGTGTTATACCACTGGTCGCGGGTCTGTTTGTTGTCGTGGAGGCCATCAACCAGACAGGCGTAACAGCGATGCTCGCACAGACGTTACAAACCCTGAGTGCTCATTCCGAAACACGAGCAATTGCAGTCGCAGGGGTTAGCGTGGCGTTGTTATCGAATGTCGTCAACAACCTTCCCGCGGGGCTGTTCGCCGGTAGTGCCGTTGGCCTAGCGCACGTTTCCGATCGGGTGGCGGGCGCGGTTCTTATCGGCGTTGATCTCGGACCCAACCTTTCGGTAACGGGATCCCTTGCGACAATTTTGTGGCTGGCGGCTCTCAGACGCGAAGGGGTCCACGTGAGCGCGCTGTCATTCCTGAAAATCGGATGCTTCGTAAGCGGTTAGCCGACCACGCTCGACTGGAAGTTCCACGGCATCAGAGCGTCGATATCCTGCGCGGGCCATCCGTT
>NZ_JBGLYS010000045.1:0-41634 GCF_047304155.1 Rhizobium sp. Rhizsp42
GGCGCAGATCACGATCAAGAGGGCGACACGGCGGTTGAAGTCACCACCGGCGAACGAGGCAGCGACCACGCCTCCGATGCCCACCGCAACCGACCATATGGTGTCGATCCACCCACTTTGTCCGCTGCTGCGCTGTATCACCCACGCGCTGGACATGGCCAGCGACAACCAGATTGCGATGACGACGAGGAGCAGAATGTCCATCAGCCTTCCCGTGTGGGCCCGAGGTTGGGTCTTGTCTCTACGGGAGGCAACGCCTCTTAGTTTCATTCCGAACAAAAAATCTTCGAAAATCAAAGCCCTTTATGAAACTCGCTACCTCTGCTCTGGGGCGTCAGGAAGGCCCGAGTTTCGGCATTCCATAATCACAGGCGCGTGATGGCTGTAACAAACCGCCGGGTGGCTGCGAACAAGGGCATGTGACCCCGTCGCATGGTGTGGCGGGCAGCATTTGGGAGGCCCACCATGAACACGCGTCTTTTCACCACCTTCGCCAGTGTCACGCTTATCGGCATTTCGCTGGTTGCCGGCGGCGCCAGTGCGCAGTCGAGCATGGATTCGATGAAGAAGCCTGACAGCATGAAATCGAACATGACGAAGACCGACAACATGATGTCCGGTTCCATGAAGGCCAACAGCATGAAGATGGGCGGCACGAAGGCCGACTGCATGCACAAGGCCGGCATGGAAAAAGACAGCATGAAGAAGGCGGACATGATGAAGCACTGCGACGCCATGAAGTGACCGCGCTGGCGCTCCTGCTGTCGCCCTCGCGGGAGCGCCATCCACATGCTTCTCATCTGTCCTAATCCCGTCGATCACGCATCGAGCCCCCGAGGCCTTTGTTTCCGTCCGACGGAACCTTTCCGAAATTAATATGCCTGCAATGAAACTCTCCGCCCCCGGCCCTCGTAACAATGTAGTGAGGGAGCAATCGAGCCGCCGAGGTGCAGGGATTGATGGAACTAAGAAACCGAAGGGCAGATAGCCGCAGATTGAATATTGCGATCGTTGGGAGTGGGATTTCCGGTCTATCGGCCGCTTGGCTCCTGTCGCAATCACATGACGTAACGATTTTTGAGGCCGCAGACCGGATTGGCGGCCACAGCAACACCGTCGAGTTTGAAAGCGAAACCGGACCGGTCACCGTCGACACTGGCTTTATCGTATATAACGAAGTCACCTATCCCAATCTGACGGCACTGTTTCACATACTGGACGTGCCGACAGCGATATCGAACATGTCCTTTGCGGTGTCGCTGAATGACGGCGCCTTCGAATACTCCGGCGGCACAGGCCTCGGTCTCTTTGCACAGAGATCGAACATCACCAGCCCGCGTTTCTGGTCGATGATGCGCGACCTCCTGCGCTTTTACCGAACGGCGCCGCGAGATCTCGCGATGATGGGCGGCATGTCACTTGAGGATTATCTGAGCCGCAATCGCTATGGCCGCGCCTTCCGGGAGGATCATTTGTACCCGATGGCCGCCGCGATCTGGTCGACGCCCGCCATGCAGGTTGGCGCGTACCCTGCATCTAGCTTCGTGAAATTCTGCTGCAATCACGGCCTGCTCGAACTGTGGAACAGGCCTGTCTGGCGAACGGTAAGGGGTGGCAGCCGCGAATATCTCGGCCGGATCACGCATCGGTTTGCTGACAGGATCAGGTTGTCGACCCGTGTCGCCGCTATCCGGCGGATGGCGGGGCATGTGGAGCTTCGTGACGGTCTTGGCGGGCAGCACAGGTTCGATGATGTGGTGGTCGCCACGCACGCCGACCAAGCGCTTCGCATGCTCGCCGACGCGACCGACGATGAACGGCGCGTACTCGCCGCCTTCCGCTATTCGCGCAACGAGGCTGTACTTCACGGCGACATCAGCCTGATGCCTAAACGGCGCGCTGCCTGGTCGAGCTGGAATTACGTTGCCGATACGAGGATCGGCGTGCGTGCCGAGCCGGCTCAGCCGTCGATCACCTACTGGATGAATAGATTGCAGCCGCTCGGCGCCGTACCGCCGACATTTGTGACCTTGAATCCGCAGCGTGCACCGCGGGAGGAGACCGTCATCCGCCGCGAGGTCTACGAACATCCAGTCTTCGATCTGGGCACTGAAAGGGCGCAGCAGGAAGTCTGGTCGCTGCAGGGCGTTCGCAATACCTGGTTCTGCGGTGCGCATTTTGGTTCCGGCTTCCACGAGGACGGGATCCAGGCAGGATTGGCGGTTGCGGAAGACCTGGGTGGCCTGCGCCGGCCATGGCAGGTCGCACAGGAAAGCGCCCGCATCGTTCGCAGGCCACTTGCCAGACCTGCGGGGCTGTCGATTGGACTAGAGGTGTCCGGATGAGCCCGCTCGACGACTTTTCTCCAATTCCACTGCATCTGCACGCTGAGGCCGGAAATCGTCGTTTCGGCGGCCTACTGATAAAACGCCTCATAGCCCATCTTCGGCATGGCCGGCTGCGCGTAGTCCTGCCGTCCGGTTCAGTTGTGGAAGCAGTTGGATCCGAGCCGGCGCCAGAAGCTGTTATAGTGATGCGCCGCTGGCGTATGTTGCGCCGCCTGCTGAGCGCCGGCGATATCGGTTTTGCCGAGGGTTATCTGCGGGGAGACTGGACGACGCCGGATCTGACGGCAGTCATCCGGCTCGCGGCTCAAAATGGCGACGTGCTGGCGCCGGCCATCGAGGGAAGCGGCATGATGCGGCTGATCAACAGGATCGGCCATCTGTTGAAGGCCAATTCGAAGCGCGGCAGTCGCCGCAATATCGAAGCGCATTACGACCTCGGCAACGATTTCTACAGGGAGTGGCTCGACGCTTCGATGCTCTATTCCTCGGCGATCTTCGATGAAACCACGCCGAGTCTAGAAGCTGCTCAACGCAAGAAGCTCGGCCGTATTCGCGAAAAGCTCTCGCTGTCCGGCGGCGAGCGCGTGCTGGAGATCGGTTGCGGTTGGGGGGCGTTGGCGGCCGACCTGGCCGTTAACGCCCATGCGGATGTCGTCGGCATCACGCTTTCACCCTCGCAACTGGTCTGGGCAAAGGACGTGGCCACGAGAGCTGGCATTTCCGGGCAGGTCGATCTTCGTCTCCAGGACTATCGTGATACAGAGGGGCAGTTCGACCGCATCGCCTCGATCGAAATGTTCGAAGCGGTAGGCGAGGCTTACTGGCCAAGTTATTTCGATACCTTGAAGCGCTGCATGAAACAGGATGGCCGCGCCGTCCTCCAGATCATTTCCATCGAGGAGCGGCGGTTCGAGCGCTATCGCGGTGGTATCGACTTCATCCAGAAATACGTCTTTCCCGGCGGCTTCCTGCCTTCTGACACGGCACTTGAAGCTGCAGTCGCGGCGGCCGGTTTGAAACTGGTCGAGGTGGAACATTTCGGGAAATCCTATGCCAGGACGCTGCGTGAATGGCGGGCGCGGTTTCACGCGCGATGGCCCGCAATCGCCGCACTTGGCTTCGACGATCGCTTCAAGCGTCTCTGGCACTACTACCTCTGCTACTGCGAGGCAGGCTTCGAGGAAGGGAGCATCGATGTCGGACTCTACACGATCGAGCATGCGTGACCTGCTGGCAAAAGGAGAAGCAAGCATGATGAAGTTGATGATGGCCACGTCCGTTGCAGTCATTGGAGCACTGCCGGTTTTCACTTTGGCCCACGCCGCGGATATTGACGGTCAGTGGGCACGAGGCGACGGCAATGCAAAGGTTCGCATCGCATCCTGCGGATCGGACATTTGCGCAACCAACACCTGGATCAAGCCCGGCACGCCAAAGGAAAAGGAGGGCGACAGACTCGTCATGACCATCGAGCCGGATGCCGATGGTGTTTATTCTGGGACGGCCTTCGATCCACAGCGGAACCTGACCTACAAACTGACGGTGACAGTCACTGGAGACAAGATGACCACAAAAGGGTGCGTCGTAGCCGGACTATTATGCAAGGGCGTGGATTGGACTCGGATCAATTAGACGCGGAGGACCAAGTGATTAGGGAGGCTGGCATGAAACGTGTTCTCGTGGCCTATGTCGTGACGCTGCCCACCTTTGTCGTGATCGACTTCTTCTGGTTGAGCGTCATGGCAAGCACGCTCTATCGTCCGGTCGTGGGTGATATGCTCGTTGAAGACTTCAGGCTTGCTCCGGCTGTCGCCTTCTATCTGCTTTATGTCGCCGGGCTGACATTTCTGGCGATCAAGCCCGGCTTGGAACAGGGTTCGCCGCGAGCGGCTGCAATTCATGGGGCCATTCTCGGCTTTACCGCCTATGCGACCTACGACCTGACCAATCAGGCAACCTTAAGGAACTGGTCCACGACCCTCACACTGGCTGATCTCGCCTGGGGGGCGATCCTGTCTGGAACGGCCGCCCTTATCGGATGCTGGATTTCTTTTCGCGCATCCGGATCGAGCGGTTCGGCGTCGGGAGCATCTCGATGAACGATGACACTTCTCTCTTGAATATCCCGTTTCGCTTTGATCGGCCGGTACCAAGATTTATTGGCCATACCGCCTTGTCTTTCCAGATCGGCGATCTCTATAACAGGTCGGCGGCAAGGTATTCACGAATGCAAACCAGTGACATAGCAGATTTGATCAATCGTGTCGGAATTGGAGACCGAGCTGCATTCACAGCGCTTTATCGGGCGACCAGTCCTAGGCTTTTTGCTATCTGTCTCCGTATTCTGAGAACGAAGACCGATGCGGAAGAAGCGCTTCAGGAAGTCTACATCAAGGTCTGGAAACGTGCGAAGACCTTCGCCATGGAAACGGGTTCGCCATCCACCTGGCTTGCGGCGATCGCTCGGAACCATGCAATCGATATTCTGCGAGCCCGCAAACCGGCGACCGACGATATCGACGAGGCTTACGATCTCGAGGACCAGACCATATCCACGCCAGAGCAGCACGTTTTGATCGCTGATGAAGGGCGACGCATAGGAAACTGCCTGCTCGAACTCGATGCGGCCCATGCTCAGGCCGTCCGGCGCGCCTATGTCGACGGATGGAGCTATGTCGAGCTATCTGAAAATCTGAATGTGCCATTAAATACAGTTCGCACCTGGCTGCGTCGAAGTCTTCTGAAGCTCAGGGAGTGCATGGAGCGATGACCCCGATCGACCAGAATGAAGGGGGACGACCGAAGGACGAGATCCTTGCGGGAGAGTATGTGCTCGGCGTCCTGTCGGCAGATGCACGCCGCATGGTGGAGCGACGGATCGCTGAGGATCGAGCCTTCGCCACATTGGTCGAGCGCTGGCAATCAGACCTGTCCACGTTCAATGACGATTATCAGGAGACTCCGCCCAGCGCTGCGGTGTTTGCCGAGATCGAGAAGCGGCTCTTTGGCGGAAATCCGTCGCCGGTTGCGACCGGGCTTTGGAACGCGGCTGGCTTTTGGCGCTGGGTCTCGCTCGCCACCTCCGCGGTTGCCGTTGTGGCTTTGGTCTATGCTTCCGGTATGCTCTCCATGCAGCCTTCCCGTGGCCCGGTGGTGGCCGAACTCTCTGCTCCCGACAATCCGGTCAATCTGCTCGCTTCCTTCGATGCGTCAAGTGGCAGACTGCGAATCATTCCGATCGCGGCCGGAAAACAAGACGAAAAGTCGCTGCAGCTCTGGTTGGTGCCGGGAAGTGGCAACCCGCGTTCGCTGGGCGTGTTTCAGCCGAATGCCGACGGCGAACTCCTGATCCCCGCGGACTTGCGTCGGAATATCAGCGCTGGTGCCACTCTTGCCGTCAGCCTTGAGCCATTCGGCGGTTCACCGACGGGGTTGCCGACTGGCCCCGTCGTTGCCAGCGGCACGGCCAGACAGCTCTGAAGACATGTCGGCTCGGATCCTCTGCCTTGTCGGCGCGCTTTTGATGATTGGTTTTTCCCTATTCGGTTTGCCCAGCGCGGTCGCCACTCCACAACAACAGGACCAGCCAGTCCGCATCGATGTCGGCGGTTTCAAGCTTAACAGTGTCCTGGCCGAGCCCACCCGAAAACCCGACTTGCCTCCGATCGTGTTCATCCACGGCGCCAGCGCCAGTCTGTATGATCCGATGTTTTCGTTTCGCGCGAAGCTGCAAGGGCGTGCGAAATTGCTTTTCGTTGATCGTCCGGGCCATGGCGGCTCCGACGCAGGCGGCGAGCAGAACATTCTTCCCGACGGCCAGGCTGACGCAATTGCCATCCTCATGAAGAAGCGTGGGATTGCGAGAGCCATCATCGTCGGACATTCATTCGGCGGAGCGATCGCCGCGTCCTTCGCTATTCGCCACCCCGAGATGGTGTTCGGCCTCGTATTCCTCTCTCCGGCCGTCTATCCGTGGAACGGCGGGATCGCCTGGTACTACAAAGCTGCAAGCGCGCCAATAACGGGGGCCTTGTTTAGCACCTTTATCGTGCCACCGATCGGTGTTGTGGCGATTAATGGAGCGACAAGAAGCGTCTTTGCGCCAAATCCCGTGCCCTCGGGTTACCTCGCCCGCACGCGGGCTTTGGACGCGCTGCGGCCGCCACGGTTTCGGCACAACGCACGAGAAGTGGCTGCGCTCAGCGACTGGGCAAAGTCCGCGGCGCCCGGCTATCGGCGTATCCGTGCCCCCACCACAATCATCACCGGCGATACAGATGAGATCGTTTCTCCTGAGGTCCATGCGCGGCATCTCGCGCGCGACATTCATGGCGCACGCCTCGTTGTCGTTCACAATCTTGGCCATAAATCGGATTTCGTCGCCAGCGATCTGGCGATCGGGGCGATCGAGGTGGTCGCCGGCCGTAAGACGAATTTGACTGCGTTGAAGCGAGATGTCGAACGGCGGATCGCGAATGATGGCAACGATTGACGTCTGGCAACGGCGGTGCTGTTATGGTTTGTCCGCCTTCTACGGCGCTGCGGGTAGTCTGCATATCGTAATACCCAGGCCTTTTCTTGGCATTACACCTACTTGGGTCCCCGACCCTAAGGTCGTGATTTTGCTGACCGGATTGCTTGAGATCGCCGGCGCAATCGGGCTCGTCGTACCGCAGCTACGGAACACGGCTGCCATTGGCCTTGCGCTCTATGCAGTCTGCGTGTTCCCAGCCAATATCAACCATGCCATCGATGGTCTCGGTGCGGCAACCGTTTCGCCGTGGCAATGGCTCTACCATCTAGTCCGTTTGCCCTTGCAGCCTCCCCTGGTGTGGGTGGCGCTCTTCTCCGGAAAAGTCGTTGCCTGGCCATTCAGTCGTGACCACAAATAGCTCTGTGATCCTCGGAAGAAAGTTCGCGAAGAAATCTTGTGTGGCTGAAACTTTTTTCCTCGCGCTCTCGTCTTTTGTTGCGTCACCCATAAGGGGACGGCCTTAGGAGGCGCGCATCGGCGCCGGGGCGTTCAGAGGAAGAGGAAAGTATCATGATGAAGTCCGCACTTCGCGCGGTTGCAATTGCTGCTCTCGTATCCGCCACGGCTGCTGGCGCCTATGCCGCCAATCCGAAAGTCGGCGGCGCGGCCATGTACGAAAACAAGAACATCGTCGAAAACGCGATGAATTCAAAGGACCACACGACGCTCGTTGCCGCTGTGAAGGCCGCAGGTCTGGTCGAAACCCTCCAGGGCAAGGGCCCATTCACAGTCTTCGCGCCGACCAACGAAGCCTTCGACGCTCTGCCCAAAGGCACTGTCGATACGCTCCTGAAGCCTGAAAACAAGGCTCAGCTCGTGAAGGTTCTTACTTGCCACGTCGTCGCAGCCGATGCCATGTCGAAGACTATCGAGAAGATGATCAAGGACGACAACGGCACACATGACGTCAAGACGGTGGGCGGTTGCATCTTGAAAGCAAAGGAAAGCATGGGCAAGATCACACTGACTGACGAAATGGGCGGCGTTGCCCATGTGACGATCGCTGACGTCAAGCAGTCGAACGGCGTCATCCATGTTATTGACAAGGTTCTTCTGCCGAAGATGTAACTCTGGCCTCCAATAAAGCGCGTGGCCGGCACCTCAAGCGTGCCGTCCTATGAGCCGGCTGAGATTTATTCGGCCGGCTTTTTCAACATGACAGGAACGAATGCCGACGACACAAGAGTTGACCTTTGGTTTTGGCAAACCTTGGGTCTCGTGAAACGTGAAGGAAGATGGCTGCTCGCGCACCAGCATGCTTTCAGGCCGTTCGCAATGGATAGCAGCGGGAAGGCGATGCTCGACTTGCGGCCTTAGCTGGTGAGGTCCCCCGAGACGCGTGCACATTGGGCGATGTTCATAGCCAACGAGTGCGTCAAGGATCCCCAAACGGTCAACAACGTCCGCTCTGGAGACCCTCCTAGACCAGCAGCGCTAACCGGTTAGTTGCGCACTGCGCCGGTCAATCCGTTGCTGCGGCGACGATCCTGCCTCCGTTTTGCTCTTGGACGATGACGGCTCTCTTGAGACCTCGGTGCGCAGACGGGATCGGCAACGTTACCATCTCCCCTTGCCAAGTGGCGAGACGCTGTAGCTCATGGACGACATGAGCGTGAGGTAATGTCTCGCCGGCATTCTCGCCTCTGGCAACTGGCACTTGGACGATGCCTGGTCCATATTGCACCAGCCAGATGTCGACCGGCGCTGGAACGCCTTTCCCGGCACCAACCACGACGCTATGTGTTGACAGAGAGATCGACGGCCCGGGCAAAGCGGGCTCGGAGTCGATGACGCGCCGGATCTCATTGAAATCCTGACCCACAATCGACTCGCGCCCGTTGATAACCATCTGCGGTGTGAACGCGCCGGATTGGCCGAGTGCAGGCTCGTAGGCCGTCTGCCGGTCGGTGAATTCCTTCTTCCCGAAACTGTCCTTCCAGCCGAGATAATCCCAATAAGTCACCGAAAAGCTCAGCGTCAGTATATCCGGTTCCTTACTGAGCCTGACGAGATTGGCATTGGCTGGAGGGCAGGAAGAACAGCCTTGGCTCGTGAATAGTTCGACGATCGCTGTTGATTGCCCGGCATCCGCATGCGCGATAAAGCCGCAACTCAAGACGAGCGCAGCCACTGCGGGCCTCAATCCACTCAAATATCTCATGATTAAACTCCCTTGGTGATCTTCCTCTCATCCTCCTTCGCGAGAGAAGCACCCTTCGTTACGGCATCACGCTTTCGTGACGGGTTGCGAGCGCAATGCTGGCAAAAGCTACGCAGCAAAAAACATTGCCGCCGCTTGTAACAAGTCGTGGGCGGCCTGCGTACTTACTCCGGGAATGTGACGTAACCGGACATCGAAACCGATCATGGCGACACTCGACAACCACAGCGACGCACCGCCGGAAAGGATCTTCATCCGCCGACACTCCTTGGTGACGCGGATCACTCACTGGATCAATGTTCTCTGTCTGAGCCTGCTCCTGATGAGCGGACTGCAGATCTTCAACGCACATCCATCGCTCTACTGGGGGCAATATGGCGCCGATGCCGATCCGTCCTGGCTGTCGATCGGGACGGTCGAGCAGGACGGCGGTACGCGCGGAGTTTTAACCGTTGGGGATGTGCAGCTTAACACCACGGGCTTTCTCGGCTTGTCAGGTGTCGGCGACGGAGCGACCGAACGCGGCTTTCCAGCCTGGGCCACGATCCCGAGCTACCAGGATCTCGCCACCGGCCGGCGCTGGCATTTCTTTTTCGCGTGGTTGTTCGTGATCAATGGCTCGCTCTACGCCCTGTATGGCTTCGTGCGCGGACATTTTCACCGCGATCTGGCGCCAACCGCGGAGCAACTCACACCACGGCATCTGGGTCGGGAGATCGCGGACCACGCACGGCTGCGCTTTCCAAAAGGCGAGGAGGCGAGGCATTACAATGCGCTGCAGAAGCTCGCCTACCTGATCGTCATTTTCGTGTTGCTACCGCTAATGTTGGCAACGGGACTGACCATGTCTCCCGGAATTGATGCCGGATACCCCTTCCTGCTCGATCTTTTTGGCGGCCGCCAATCGGCGCGATCGATCCATTTCATCTGCGCATGGTCGATCGTCGCCTTCGTGATCATTCATGTGTCGATGGTCATCCTTTCGGGCCTCTGGAACAACATGCGTTCGATGATCACTGGCCGATATGCCATCGAAACAGAGCGAGGCGAGCCATGACGTTCTCAATCACCCGCCGCCGCCTGTTGACCGGTTCGGCAGCCAGCCTCGCCGCCCTCGGTTTGAGCGGTTGCGATGACGTCGCGCAGAATTCGAATGTCCAGAGCGTCCTTGAAATGGCGGAGCGGCTGACGATGCGCGGCCAGCGGCTGCTTGTCTCCAAGGACACGCTGGCGCGCGAGTTTTCCGAACCCGACATCTCGCCGGTGTTCAAACCAAACGGCTCGACGGCGCCCGACAGTGAAGACTATGCGCGAATGATGGAAACCGGCTTTGCTGACTGGCGGCTGAAGATCGATGGATTAATCGAGCGTCCCGTTGTTTTGTCTCTTACGGACCTGAAGCGCTTGCCTTCGCGCACGCAGATTACCCGCCACGACTGTGTAGAGGGATGGAGCGCCATCGGAAAATGGACGGGCACGCCGCTTGGGCCGCTGCTGCAGAGTGCAGGGCTTAAGCCAGGTGCGCGCTATGTGGTGTTTCATTGCGCCGACGAGCTCGAGCAAACGATGGATGGTAGCGGCACCTATTACGAAAGCATCGATCTGATCGACGCCTTCCATCCTCAAACCATCCTTGCTTACGAGATGAATGGCAAAGACCTGGAGGTCGCTCACGGCGCCCCGCTACGCCTGCGCGTCGAACGCCACCTTGGCTACAAG
This sequence comes from Rhizobium sp. Rhizsp42, assembly GCF_047304155.1. NCBI lineage: Bacteria > Pseudomonadati > Pseudomonadota > Alphaproteobacteria > Hyphomicrobiales > Rhizobiaceae > Rhizobium > Rhizobium sp. Rhizsp42. Next base: position 10,763 of record NZ_JBGLYS010000045.1, read on the forward strand.
CATGCGAAATATCTGATGAGGATCGAGATCACGCACAGTTTTGCCGGTCTATGGGGAGGCAAGGGCGGCTTCTGGGAGGACCGCGGCTACGAATGGTACGCCGGCATCTAACGTAAATCGAAGCGGATCTGCGCAGCGCTTCGCGCCCGAGAGTCTTGCAACGGGCAATGGTGCCCACAAGGAGGAGAATACCATGTTGAAATGCACCCTAGCTGCTATCATTCTGGCAGCCGCTTCCGCGCTGCCTGTCTTTGCCCAGGACGCGATGATGGCGGCGGAATGCGACGACGCCTCGATGATGAAGATGCAGTCCGGCATCGATGCGATGAGCGATCCTGCGATGAAGGAAAAGAAAGAAATGGCATCGAAGGAAATGATGATGGCCAAGGACTCGATGGCGGCCAAAAAAATGGACGACTGCAAAATGCACATGGACAATGCGATGAAAAGCATGGGCAAGATGTAGTTCATTGGGGCAAGGGGCGGCACATTTGCCGCCCCTCTCGTGCTGTGCAATGCGAGCCTGTTATTTGCCGTTCAATCGGACGCGATGAATCCTTGGATCACCTACGCGGCAGAAGCTGCGGGTCGTAGGTTCGAATCTCATCAACTCGCGTTACTCAACTTGGCCGCACTGCCCCACATTACCAAAGATAGACCCTTGGGATCATTCGCCGAAAAGGATGGCGCCATAGTCGGTGGCACGATGCAGGATGTGGATGATGATCACCTTAGCACGTACAACGCGGTAAAAGATCAGGTAGTTGCCGTGAACACGTCGGCGAATATCATAGTGTTCAAAGCGGGGGACGACGGCGAAGCCATTCGGACTCTCGACGAGACCGTAACAACTACTCCGGAGTTCTTGGAGGAATGAAACGGCGCGCGCGCGCTGTGGATTGTGCTCGGCAATATAATCAGCGATCTGCTCAAGATCGCGTTCGGCCTCCCTGGAAAATTCAAGGATCATACCGATTTTTCGGCCTTCTCAGCCATCGTCCGATACTTGGCGTCGAGGCGGTCGAAAACATCGCTCGCTGCCTTAGTTCGATCAGCGTCCGCATCGGCAATACCGCGCATGATGGAAGCATCCAGCGCGGCGAGCCTGGTCTCCCTATCCTGGACCAATCGCACGCCTTCACGCAGGACTTCGCTTTTCGAACCGTAGCGCCCTGTGTCAACGAGTTGCTGGACATAGCTTTCGAGCTGCTTTCCCAGATCTGCGCTGATCATGTGATCCTCCATCTATTGTGATGGCGAAGTCATAAGCCATTTATCAACTATTATCAAGGCGAGCATTCTTTTGGTGAGCTTCAGCGCCGGCAGTCGCCGCCTTGCCAGACCTGTCGACCATCTTATTGGGCCGAGCGTCATCCAGTTCGGCCACGCTGAGCGCAACGGCTAGACAAACCTATACTGGGCGCTTTTGCGATACGAAATGAAGCTAGCATAACTGCTGGGTCGGCAGTTCATATCTCATCAAGACCTGGGCCCTACGCGATTGGTTCACGTTGGGTTGCCAATGCTTTCCTGAATGAATGCAGCGGTTCGGCCGTAATGTGCAACAAGTAGTTCAACTGCCGCGTCGGGCTGTGAATCCAGCACAGCGCGAAGCAGTGCATCATGCTCCTCGCCAACCTTGCGAACTCTAAACGATTTTCGGCTTGATAAAGCTCGGTATCGCGAAAGCCGGTCGGCGAGCTGCTCGCAAAACGCTATCAACGGACGAGAACCGCAGTTGCCGATCAACAGGGCATGGAATTTGCGGTGGCAGCGCTCCCATTCGGGATTGTTCTCAAAATTGTCAGGGTTGAGCGATCTCGGGGTTCGATCAAGCCGGTGATGCGCAACCAGAAGCGCTTCTTCCCAGGCGGGAGTAGCGTTCGCGATCGACTCCCGTAGTGCTGTTCCCTCGACCCAGCCGCGTGTTTTAGTCAGTTCCGCCAGCTCCTCCAGGCTGATGGACTGGACGAAGAAACCGCGCTGTTCCTTCCCGACTACCAAATCCTCCGTGGTAAGCCGATTAAGCGCCTCGCGTAGCGGTGTTTGCCCCGCACCGTAATGCTCCATGAGAAACCGAAGTTGCAGTTTCCGCCCGGGTTCAAGCTGTGCGGAAAGGATGTCGGCTTTCAATCGCTCGTAGATGCCGGTGGCCAAGGTAGCAGGCGCTTCAACGGCTCCATGGACAATCCCGATACTCATGATGCTCCCAGCTTCTGATGACTTCCGATTTTATATACACAGTTTGCCATTGACTTGGAATTTATAAATTTTTGGCTTGCGTTACGAAATTTGCATAATTAAAGGTACGGCAGGGAGAGGACGAATGGTTGGAGCTTTCACATCGATGCCAAAGAGACGAGCCGCGTGCACTTGCTGCGCCGTGGATGTCCACTGTCATGTCGTGCCGTCACGTTTCCCGGGGGCGCCGGGAGGCGTGTCGACGGCAGGCTGGCCCAGCATGGTAGATGCCGGCGAATGCCACGCCACCATCGTCATCAACGATAAGCCTTACCGCACCGTCAGCGATGCCTGCTGGATGGCCAAACGTCGGCTTGCGGAAATGGATCGTGCAGGGATCAGGCTGCAGGTGCTGTCGCCCATGCCGGAACTCTTCGGTTACTGGCTCGACGCCAGCCCGGCCAATGATCTTGTGCGCCATGTCAACGATACGATCGCGTCTCTGGTCGCGGAGGGCGAGGGGCGTTTCGCCGGCTTCGGCGGCGTTGCCCTGCAGGATCTCGATCTCGCCATCGCGGAACTTCATCGCGTGATACGCGACCTGGGTTTTGCCGGCGTAGAGATCGGCAGCAACATCAACGGCATGCCGGTCGGCGATCCGCGCCTGCATCCGTTCTTCGCGGAAGCGGAAGCGCTGGGTGCTGCCGTTTTTGTTCATGCGGTCAGGCCGGCCGGCATGGACAGGCTCGTTGGGCCGGCCCCCCTGCAACAGATCCTTGGTTATCCGACCGATGTCGGGCTTGCGGCCGCCTCGGCGATCACAGGCGGACTTCTTACAAAATTTCCGAAGCTGCGCATCGCGTTCAGCCATGGCGGCGGCACATTCGCCTCGTTGCTGCCGCGTCTGCAGCAGGGGTATGAAGTCTTTCCGGCCGTCAGGGAAGTGATGCCCAAAGCGCCCGTCGAGCTTGCGCGCCGCCTCTATGTGGATTCGCTCGTCTTCGACGAAGAGACGTTGCGCCGGCTCGTTTCGATTTTCGGGGAAGACAAGGTGCTGATTGGCACGGATTACCCATTCAATTTCCGCGAGGCGGACCCGGTCGCCCGTATCGAGGCGACTTTTGCGGATCTCACCCTGCGCGAACGGCTGACATTCGCCAACGCGCAAGAATATCTGGCTTTGGACAAGGTTTCTTCAGATGAGCGACTTTCCCGTTTCGGCGCTGCGCAGCGTTGAGCTGTCGACGCCCGATCTCAACGGTTCCGTTGATTTCTACACACGTGTCTGGGGCCTTGAAGTGGTCGCCGAGGCGGACGGCAAGGTGTTCTTGGCGGCCAGCGGAGATGATTTCCATGTGCTGGAACTGAAGGAGGGAGAACGTGCCGAACTACGCAAGATCAGCTTTCGCGTCCGTTCCGCGGAGGATCTCGCCGACCTTCTCGACAAAACGATGGCAGCGGGCTGCACGGTCCTGCGCACGATCGGAGACGCGGATGCCCCCTCCGGCGGCCGCCGCTTCGTCATTCGCGAGCCGCAGGGTTCGGTGCTGGAATTCGTCCATGGCGACAGCCGTAAGGCTGGCACGGAGGTCGAAAATCGTCCGACCCGCTTGGCGCATGTGAATATTAATAGCGCCGATATCGGGGCTCTGACTACCTTCTATCAGGAAGTCCTCGGGTTTCGCCTTACCGACCGCTCCAAGCTGATGGCTTTCCTGCGCTGCAACGACGATCACCATGCTGTTGTGTTGGCCGAGGCGCAGCAAAACGGGCTCAACCATGTGGCCTTCCTCGTTCCGAACCTGGAATCGGTCATGCGCGGCTCCGGCAGGATCGCCGATGCTGGCTATCCGATCGGCTGGGGTGTCGGCCGTCATGGACCGGGGGACAATGTGTTTGCCTATTTCGTCGATCCGACCGGCGTCGTCATCGAATACACGGCCGAGGTCCTCCAGGTCGATGACGACTACCGGGTGAAAGGCCCGTCCGATTGGGTCTGGCCACCGGGCCGGACCGATCACTGGGGCATCGCGCTACCCAAGAGCGAGGCCTGCAAAAAAGCCCAGACCGCCATCGCCTTCGCCCAATAGACCGACCCGACGAACAGTTTTTAGAGGCATGCCAGTGCATATTGAAAGCGAAGTTTCCGATCATATCGATATCCTCGTCGTCGGCTTCGGCCCGGCCGGCGCCGTTGCCGCCGGCATGCTCGGACAGAAAGGCCACCGAACTCTTGTCGTCGAGCGCCTGACTGAGATCTACGACAAGCCGCGGGCAATCGCGATCGATCACGAGATCCTGCGCCATTTCGACAATATGGGCGTGGCCGATCAGGTTCTGCCCTATGTCGCACCGTTCACCGCGTCTCAGCATTTCGGCGCCAAGGGACAACTCATCCGTCGCATCGACATGGTCGCAAAGCCCTATCCGCTCGGCTATACGCCGAGCATGGTCTTCACCCAGCCGCCGGTGGAAGTGGCGCTGCGCCGCCATGCCGAAAGCTTCGACTGCGTAACCGTCGAGCTTGGCACCGAACTGATCGATCTTGCCGATACTGGCGAAGAGGTTCTGGCCAGGCTGAAAGATGCCGCTGGTCGTGTCCGCACCGTCTCTGCGCGCTATGTCATCGGTTGCGACGGCGCCTGGAGCACGGTCCGCCAGTTGTCCGGCATGAAGCTCGAGGATCTCGTCTTCGACGAGCCGTGGCTGGTCGTCGATGTCCAGGTTCATGACGGAGCCCTGTCTAAACTTCCCTCGACATCCGCGCAGTTCTGCAATCCGGCGCGCCCGACGAGTTTCATCATGGGGCCGAACAATCATCGTCGTTGGGAAATCATGCTGTTGCCCGGCGAAGACCCGCGCGAAATGGAAAAGCAGGAAAATGTCTGGATGCTGCTGGCGCCCTGGCTTGCGCCGGAAGATGGAGAGTTGTGGCGCGCCGCCGCCTACCGTTTCCATGCGCTCGTCGCCGACGAATGGCGGCGCGGCCGCATTGCCATTGCCGGCGACGCCGCCCACCAGCAACCGCCTTTTATCGGCCAGGGCATGTGCCAGGGCCTGCGGGACGTGTCGAACCTCGTCTGGAAGCTCGACCGGGTACTCAGGCAAGAATCCTCGCCCGACCTTCTCGATACATATACCGTCGAGCGCCGCCGACACGTGCGGACGCTGACCGGCAAGATCAAGGCGATCGGCCAGAATATCTGCGAGCGCGATCCGGCAGCGGCCGAAGCGCGCGATGCGCGCATTCTTGCCGAGGGCGGCGGACAACCGTTGACGATTACCCGCCAGGATATCGTTCCGCCGATTGAGGAAGGCCTCATTGCAGCCGAGGGAACGCCGGCGAGAGGCGTCCTGTTTCCGCAGCCGTCGATCGTCGAGCCATCGGCCACGACACTGCTCGACAAGGTAACGGGTACCGGTTGGCGCGTCTTCCTCGATGGCCGCAAGATCGCGTCCGGCGAGGGGGCTGGGCTCGGCGCGCAGCTTGCGGGCCTCGCCGTGCATGCCGTCGTTCCGGCAGGCAAGGGCAATGGCGAAGCCTCCGTTCTTCAGGAGAAGGACGGGGTTCTGGCCGATTGGTTCGATCGCAATGGTGCGGTCGCCGTCATCGTCCGGCCGGACCACTACGTATTCGGCGCGGCAAGATCGCTCGCCGATCTCAACGAACAACTTTCGGATCTGCATCGCCGCCTCGCATAAGGCGCGGCGCGACCTGCTGATCATATCCTGATACGGTTCTGGGAGGAAAACATGACCGATACGGCAATCCAGAAAGGCAGTGCGTGGCGCCCATTCGCGGTTCTCGCCCTCCTTTTCCTGTTTCAAACGCTGAACTTCTTCGACAAGCTCGTCTTCGGCTTGTCGGCAGTGCCGATGATGAAGGAGTTGCAGATCTCGCCGCAGCAGTTCGGCCTGATCGGCAGCAGCTTCTTCCTGCTGTTCTCGATCTCCGGCGTACTCGTCGGCCTGTTCGTCATCGGTCGCGTGCCAATCAAGTGGATCCTGGTGGTGCTGGCGGCGATCTGGTCGCTGACGCAGATACCGATCTATTTCACCAGCTCGGTAACGGTTCTGGTCGTTTGCCGCATCCTTCTCGGTCTTGGCGAGGGACCGGGCCTGCCGACGGCACTGCATGCCGCGCATAACTGGTTCAGCCCGGAAAAGCGAAGCGTGCCAAGTGCCGTCGTTCTTCAGGGCATCAGCGTCGGCCTGCTCGCGGGCGGCCCGATCCTCACCTATATCATCGTCCAGCATGGCTGGCGCACCGGCTTCCTGTTCTGCGGCGTTATCGGCATTTGCTGGATTTTCGCCTGGCTGTTCATCGGCGGCGAAGGTCCCTATGCGGCGAGCAACGAAAAGACCGTTGCAAGCCAGCCTTCCGAGGCACCGATACCCGCCCGCAAGCTCTGGCTCGATCCAACGGTTATCGGCGTCATCATCATGTCGACTATGTCCTATTGGATCGTCGGCATGTCCGCGACCTGGCTGCCGCCGTTCCTGCAGCAGGGGTTGGGCTACAGCCAGATGGAGACCGGCAGCGTCATTTCCGCCGTCTACATCTTCCAGTCGCCACTTCTTCTGATCGGCTCCTGGATCGCCCAGCGGATGCTGCAGCGCGGCGTCAGCAAGCGCACGACGCTCGGCAGCGCTTCCGGCTATGCCCTGCTGGTCAGCGGTCTTGCCCTGATCGGTTCCGTTCATGTCAGCGGTGGGTTGCAACTGGTGCTAATCGCCATCGCCTTTGCGGCACCTAGCCTCACCACCATTTATGGCCCGATTACGCTCGGTGCCGTCGCTCCGGCCGTCCAGCGCGGCAAGCTCATCGTCGTCATCTATTCCGCCAATGCCGTGTCCGCCCTCGCATCGAATGCCATCACCGGCATGATCGTGCAGCACGCCGGCCCCGAGCACCTTCCCGAGGGCTATGCGAACGCGATGATGTTTACCGCCGCTATCCTCATCATCGGTGCGATTTCCGCCTTCGCGTTGATCTTCCCGGACCGCACCATCCAGCGTTTCGGCGAGCGCAGCCGCATTTCCGATCACATGCAGCGGGCCTGACGGCCCGCCACTTCATAGCACTCAAGGAGAAGAACGTATGAGACTGTCCACCGTCAGAATAGCCGGCCGCACGACATGGGGCGTTGTCGACCAGGAGAGCTTCCGCGATGTCGGTGCCGTGCTTGCCGGCCGTTATGCCGATCTCAAGGCAGCCATCACGGCCGGCCTGGCGGGGGTGGCGGAGGCCGCGGCTTCCGCTGCGGCGACACCCCTTGCCGATATCGAATGGCTGCCCGTCGTGCCGAACCCGGACAAGATCCTTTGCGTCGGGCTGAACTACGAGATGCACCGCCAGGAAACCGGCCGTTCGGAAGTCGAAAACCCGACCATTTTCGCACGTTATGCCAATAGCCAGACCGGCCATCTAGCGCCGATCGTGCGCCCCAAGGTCTCGACCGATCTCGATTACGAAGGCGAACTCGCCATCATCATCGGCAAGCCCGGCCGGTATATCTCGCGTGAAGACGCGCTTAACCACGTCGCTGGCTATGCCATTTACAACGACGGTAGCATTCGAGACTTCCAGAAACACACACACCAGTTCACGCCGGGCAAGAACTTTCCGGATACCGGCGCCTTCGGTCCCTGGATGATGACGCCGGATGAACTCGGCCCCTTGGGAGATCTGCGCATACAGACACGTTTGAACGGTCAGGTCGTGCAGGATGCCACCTTCAGCCAGATGATTTTCGACATCGCGCGGCAGATTGAATATTGCTCTAGCTTTACGCGCCTTGAAGCTGGCGATGTCATTGCCAGTGGCACGCCAGGCGGCGTTGGCGCCAAGCGCACCCCTCCGCTCTGGATGAAGCCTGGTGACCTTGTCGAGGTTGAAATCGACAAGCTTGGCATCCTGAGCAACCCGATCGTCGAGGAAGTCTGATTACTGGACTGCGTGCGGTCCCAGAGGATGCCGATATTCGGCATCCTCTGGGATGCATACTAATTTCAGGCGTTCAGATCTTAGCCGAAAGCTTGTCGCAAGTTCGGTTCCCATCACGCCAAGAAGGCATCAGCCTCCCGTCGCCCGAACTGCCTATCTCAGCGCTGAGGTTAAATGGCAACCAACCGGTAACTACTCACGCCCTTCAGGTAACAGTCGTGGAGGTCGGCGGAATGTAAGGATCGCGGGCTGTTGGGCCGCCCTCCTAAAAGAATTCGCGTTAAAGCTTCGCTTAGACTCGACGATAACGCTGGCGCCCTGCCTCGATCTGCTCCGGAGTGTAGGGATCGGCTGCCTCATCGAAGCGGGTCCAACCTTGCTGGATGGAGCTTACACAGCGCGCCGCGACGTCGACTGGGCGAGAGCTGTCCAAGATCGCCTGGGCATCGACGACTTTGTTTTTTCGTATCGCTACTACGAGGTTGCTCCCGACGACCAGGCATCGCACACACTGGGCGCGCCGCCATCCAGTTCTTCAACGATGGTCACAGGTCGCTCGGCGAAATAACCACCATGTTGATCGGCACCTACGTCGGAAAGTGCGCAACGCGCACCAATGTCCCCACGTCAGATGCAGTACATTAGACCGCAGGCGCCGAATGACCAACCAAAGTACGCTGGCTCTCAGGTCTTGTTAGCCTTCGGGGTGAATACAGCCACCTGATTGCGATCGCCAGTTTTTGCAGCATAGAGTGCGGCGTCCGCAGACCGCTGAAGCTGCTCGGGCGACCCCGTATCAAGGTCGTGCCTACAAGCGGCCACGCCGATACTCATGGTGACATGCGACGCAACCCGTGAGGTCGGGTTGGGGAGAGCGGCGGCTTGCACCCTGCTGCGGATGGTTTCTGCAATGATTTTCGCATCTGCCTCAGATGCCCCCGGCAGCAGGACAAGAAATTCCTCGCCTCCGTACCGCGCTACCTGATCGTGCTCGTTGCGAATGCTGCTCTGGATGATGCCGGCGACCTTGACCAGACAGCGATCGCCTTCCGCGTGCCCGAGATTATCATTCAGCTTCTTGAAGTCGTCGATATCACACATGAGCATGGCGGCGCCAAAGTTAGATCCGGTCGCTCCCTTCCAACAACGCTCGATGGTTTCAGTCATTGAGCGACGATTGGCAACTCCAGTCAGGGGATCTGTCCGCGCCAGCAGTTCGAGACGAGCATTGGCCTCGGCCAGATCCGCCAGTCGGCCGCGATCCCGCAACTCGAGCAGGAAGGTCTTCTGGGAGAGGATGGTGGCGGTGCGACGGGCGACGAGCGTCGCGGCCACGCCGCATGCGAAAAACAACGTTCCGGCCACAGCGCTTCCCGCACCAATGTCGGCGTTTCTGAGCTGGAAGAATAGGTAGAGGCCCAAAGCATAAGCTGCGATCGTCATTGACCAGCCAAGCGGTACCGGAAAGATGACGATCGCGGTGACCGCGACGAAAAGCATTATGGTCAGGTGCCGCTCGTAGAATTCGCCTCCGGAGCTGACGCCGACCAACGCAACCGACAGCAAGATCAAGAAGACACTCACCAGGACGACCGCGCCCTGTGCCCATAGGGGGCGGGGTTTCGAGAAGACGGCCGCAGCAATGAAGGCCGCGGGCGGTAGGATCAACGCGGGCAGAAGCATTGATCTGACCGTTTCGGTGGGAAGGAGGACGGCATTGAGAGCCAGCGTCAGCGCATCGAGCACAATGACCCACATCATCCAAGCTCGGATGATCTTTGAAGTCTGAGACCAAAAGCGCTCGCGAAAAAGGCGAGCGAGTTCTCCGGTAAGGCGGATCTCGCGTGTGCGTCTGGTGAGTTGCCGCTCGACTTCCTTGTCGATCTCTGGGCTCAACCTTTGAGGTGGCGTGCGCGGAAATGGCGTTGGTGGCTCGCCCGCGGCTGTTGATCTGACGGCGTCCATTGGGATGAACTAGCAAGGGCAGCGTCACAGGCAAGGGGTAGCGCGCAAACACGGTCTCCTGCAGACCCTGTATTGTCTACCGATGTTTAATCTGCCGCGGCTGCAAAATTGATAACTGTGTCGCTATGGGTCAGGGGGATGTCCGACGGTTAGCTCGGTCAAGTTCAAGGACCAGATCCACTGCCTTTGAGCGCGCGAGCGCTGGTCGGTCGGAACCGCCGGCGGATCGGGCTCTATTCGGCAGCGTAACGTACAGGGAAGACTTCGAGCGGCTCAACAGGGGCGATAATCTCGAAATCGCCGATCATGTGGTGCTCGTCGGACCCCGGCACCGCCAATGTCCAGAAATCAGGGGACTCGCCGAAGATCGTGGAAACCTGGACGATCGTCGTTCTCCCACCTGCATACTTGTTTGATCGAGCCCGGTAAAACTTGTCCGGAACCAAACTCTTCATAACGCCTGCTCCCGACGCTGTCTCTGCGTAATACCAGAAAATTCAAAGATGACTATCGCTCGTATCTGCGCTTCCACCGCAGCGTCGAGAATTCAAGCTCTCGGAAGCATTTGGCCCGCGCAAAACACGGGCCAAGCGACTTGTTTAAGGAACGGTAATGTCCCAGCTTTCGACTTGCCCGTCCTGCGGTCCTGGCCAACGTCGTAGGTGACCTTCTAACGTGTCGGGCAAATTACGAAAGTTTACCGGAGCTAGGATTGTTCTTTGCACAATGGGTCTATCGATTGCTTGAGTGCCGGGACAGGTTTTATGGTGTGGCAGATCGCCCCCGGAAATCCTCGCAGCCTTAACGGCGGGATGAAAAACGACTTCGACCGTCTCCGAACGCTGTCCGCGTTCGGCGGCTCTAGGCAATCTTAACCTGCGGTTGGAGCGCGAGAACAATCTTCGGTGCTCGGCACTAACCTTTCTCACTTGCGATGTATTTTCCGGCTACCCGCGACACCAACGCCAGAGAGACTGCACCGGCGTCAGGATGACCTATGCTCTTTTCAGCAAGCGGACGGACGCGACCAAGTTTTGGGGTCAGCGTTGCAGTCGCATCGGCGGCAGCCTTTGCCGCATCCGCTGCAGCAGACCATGCTTCGGACAGCGACTTGCGGGCAGCAGCTTCTTTCTCCAGGGTCTCGACGAAGGGCACGAGTGCGTCAACGAGGGTCTTGTCGCCCGGGCGGGCGCGGCCAAGACGGGTCACGCTGTCTAGCGCCAGACGGGCGCCTCTCACGACGGCATGCTTTTCGATTGCGGCCGTATCGCTCAAGGCGTTGCTCCACGCGCGGAGCAGCAAGCCCCAGATGGCGCCAGAGGTGCCGCCGGCGCGATCAGCCCAGGCATCGCCCGCAGCGGCCAGAACACTGGCCGCACCCGCTCCGAGCGCAACGGCTGCCCTGGCGGCATCGAGAGCTGCGGCCGAGCCGCGGCGCATCCCCTGACCATGGTCGCCGTCACCCGCAACGGCGTCGATGCGACCAAGTTCTTCTTCCGCTTCCTTCAGTGTAAGCGCGATCTCCTCGATTACGCCTGCTACGCATTTGCCCTCGATTTTGGAGACGTCGCTGGCTTTGGCAAAGTTGGCGAGTGTGTCGCTGTCGTCGAGCGCTTCCGTGGCAGGAACGGTGGTGAACGTCGCTCCGCGGCGCAGCACCGGCGTATCGCAGGCGGCCGTCCAGAGCGCTCCAGCTCATCGTCCAGCCAGAGCAGCGTCAGCGAGCAAGCCTGCATGTCGAGGCTGGTGACGAATTCGCCGGCCTCCGGCATAACGGCTTCGAGGCCGGCAGCCTCAAGCCGTGCGGCGATCGCCGTCCAGAGCACGAAGAGCTCTTCGTATTTCGTTGCACCCAGCCTGCAGCGCTTCCATAATCCTCTTGCCGTCCTCAATCGACAGGCCGAGGTCACCATCAAACAGCCGCTCCCCCCGAGATTGTCTTTCTAGGCTGTCAACCGATTGGATCGTCTCCAAGTCCGTGAAATCCCCGCAGCGAAAGGCTAGGCCATAGCCTGCGCGATGCAGGGTTTGGCTATGGCATCAAAAGCTTCGAAATTTCGCGGGGCTTAGCGCATGGCCAGCGCACGTTCCATTCGGTCGAGGCCCTCGCTAAGCAGCGATCGTGGGCAGCCGAAATTGACACGGACGTAGTCTCCGTAAGCGGCGCCGAATTCCGATCCGGCGCTGAATCCCACCTTGCCGTGTTCGAGGAAGAACGCCTGCGGATCGGGAGCGAGCCCCATGTCGCCGCAGTCGAGCCAGGCAAGAAAGGTGGCTTCCGCCTTCACAAGCCGGATGGCGGGGAAACGGGACGCCACCTGTTCGGAAAGATAGTCTCGGTTGGCCTGGATATAGCCGAGCATCTTCTCTTTCCAGGCAGAGGCATGTGTGTAGGCCGCTATCGTCGCCTCGAGGCCGAGTACGTTGACGCTGTCGACCATTCCGAGCTTCGACTGCACGAAGCGTTCGCGGATCTCTTGGTTCTGAACGATCGCGAACGCGGTCTTGAGGCCGGCGATGTTGTAGGTTTTGCTGGCGGCCATCAGGGTGATGGTACGGTTCGCCGTCTCCTCGGAAAGCGTTGCGATCGGAACGTGGCGGCGGGCGTCGAACAGCAGTTCGCAATGGATCTCGTCGGAAATGATCAGCGCGTCATTCTTTTCGCAGAGCGTGGCGATCTCGGTGAGTTCGTCTCTTGTGAATACCTTGCCGGTCGGGTTCTGCGGATTGCAGAGAAGCAGCGCGCGTGATCTGGCAAGCGCGGAGGCCAGCGGGTCGACATCCATCACGTAGCCCTGCTCGGTTGTCTTGAGCGGCACTTCGTTGCGAACCAGACCCCAATGGCCGGCTGCATTGAGGATGGGGCGGTAGACCGGCGTCTGCACCACCAGCCCGTCGCCGGGCTCCAGCATGGCCTTCAACGCCATGTTGAAGCCGGGCTCGACGCCCGGCAGGAACACGATGTCGTCTACTGTAATCGACCAATCGTATTTAGAGGCCATGTCCTCGACGATCCGGGCGCGCATCTCGTCGCGGGCGACGCCATAGCCGAGCATCGGATGTTCGAGCCGGTTGCGTATGGCGTCGACGATCTCAGGTGCCGCCGGAAAGTCCATGTCGGCGACCCACATGGGCAGGATGTCAGCCGGATACTTGCTCCATTTCGAGCTGCCAGTGCCGCGGCGCTCGTGCACAGCATCGAAATCGGTCATTGCTTACAGTCCTCTGATCATGCCGCCATCGACGCGGATGGACGATCCCGTGACATAGCTCGCCTGAGAACTCGCCAGGAATACGGCGACGGCCGCGAACTCCTCGGGCTTGCCGTAGCGGCCGACCGGAATTTCGTTGCGCGATGCTTCCTGAACCGCCTCAAGCGAGGCGCCCGTCTTCTCGGCCTTGATGCCATCGAGCTCGCGAACGCGGTCGGTGGCGATGCGGCCGGGGAGGATCAAGTTGACGGTGATGCCGTGGCGGGCGACTTCGGAGGCGAGCGTCTTCGACCAGCCGGCGACAGCGGCGCGCACGCCGTTCGACAAAGCGAGATTGGCGATCGGCTGGACGACGCCGGAGGAGCCGATGGTGATGACGCGCCCCCACTTGCGGGTGATCATGCCCGTGAGCATGGCGTCGGTGATCGAAAAGATTGAGGTCGCCATCGACTGGAAGGCGGCAACCCAGTTCTCCGAGGACTGACCGAGCGCCGGACCGGCCTTCGGGCCGCCGGAATTGTTGACGACGATATCGACACCGCCTTCCGCGTTGAGCTTCTCGATCAGCACTTCGACCGAAGCGGCATCGGAGAGATCGACGGCCACCGGAACGATGTTTTCGGTCGCCTGGATCTTGTCTGCGCCGCGGGCGGCGGCGAAGACCTTGACGCCTTCGGCCGCAAGGCCGGCCGCGATGGCGGCGCCGAGGCCACGGCTGGCGCCGAGAACGAGTGCCTTTTTACCAGAGATCTGCAGGTCCATTAGTTCAAAGCTCCTAGTTTCTTTTCCTGGCGGGCAATCAGCCGCTCGACTTCGGCCACCGCCGCTGCATTCAATGCCGCACCGGGGCGGCGCTGGGCGGCGCTGGCGATCGCGCCGCGCTTGGCCAATACATATTTGCGAACGGCGAGGCCGAGACCCGGTTGCTGCTCGTAGCGCATGAGGGGGAGATATGCGTCGAAGAGATCATGAGCCTCCTCATGCCGGCCTTCATTGCTGAGTCGGCAAACACCGGCCATCATTTCTGGATAGGCAAAACCGGTCATGGCGCCATCGGCGCCGCGCTGCATTTCCTCCGGCAGGAAGACGCCAGCATTGCCGCACAGGATCGAGACGCGTCGGCGACCCTTGGCCTCGGCGGCGCGCAGGTCGGCGATCTTCTGCAGGCCGGGCCAGTCCTCGTGCTTCAGCATGACGATGCTCGGATGTGCCTCGAAGATCGCCCCGAGGGTTTTCGAGCTGATCTGGACGCCGGTTGCCAGCGGAAAGTCCTGGAGCACGACGGGGACGTCGGTGCCGATGGTTTCGACGACGTCGCGGTAATAGGTGGCAATCTGGTCGTCGGTGCGCAGGCTGGACGGTGGCGCAACCATGACGCCGGCAGCGCCGATATCCATCACCGCCTTGGTCAGTTCGCCGATCGCGGCAAGGCCGGGCGCGGAAACGCCGACGACGACGGGCTTGCCGGCCGAGCGGGCGAGCGTCCGGCGCGTCACGTCGATCGATTCCGCCTGGGTCAGCTTCGGCGCCTCGCCCATCATGCCCAGGATCGTCAGGCCGTCGGCGCCTTTTCCATAATAGAAATCGACCATGCTATCGATGCTGGCCGCGTCGATCGCGCCGCTCTCGTCGAAAGGGGTGCAGGCGATGACGAAGACGCCCGAGGCGTCGGCTGTGATGTGTGACATGTATTCTCCTCGCTAGAACACTCAGAACCAGGCGGAATTGCCGCGGCCGACATACTGGCCGTCGCCGGGGGCATTGACGATCTCCGTCCCATCATAGGCGAGCTTGCCGCCGACATAGGTGCGGGCGACGCGAACGCTGAATTCGCGGCCGTCGAAGGGGCTCCAGCGGAGCTCATCATGGGCCTTGGACGAATCCCAGACCTGCGATTCCATCTTGAGAATGGCAATGTCGGCATCCGCGCCAACGACAAGCGCGCCCTTTTGCGGCCACAGGCCGAAGAACTTGGCGGGGCGTTCGCACAGCTGCTCGACGGTCAGCTTCACGGCATCGAAGCCGCGTATCTCGGCACCGGTGTAGAAGGCGGGCAACAGGGTCTCGAGGCCGGGAACGCCGGCGCCGGCGTCGAAGATCGATGCCGTGAACTTGTTGTCGATCGGCCAGCTCGAATGGTCGGAGCTGACGAAGGCGACACGGCCCGCCACGACGTCGTCCCAGAGCAGTTCGATCTGGCCGGGGCGGATCGGCGGGTTGACCTTCATCTTGGCGCCGAGCGCCGGGCCGTCGATTTCGGGGTCGAGCCACAGATAATGGACGCAGAGTTCGCCGGTGGCGCGATAGCCGTCCGTCAGGTAGTTTTCGACGAGGTCGAAGCCACGCGTCGTCGTCAGGTGCACGATGTGGGCGTGCGCGCCGGCGGCGGCTCCGAGTTCGAGGAACTGCGCGGTCGCGGCCATTTCGGCGGCCGGTGGTCGGCTTTCGGAATGCGCCTCGATGCCGTCGCGACCGGCGGCCTTGGCGGCGGCGATGTTGGCGCGAACGATTTCCTGGTCTTCATTGTGCACGCCGAGCGGGATCGCGGTCTCGGCCAGCGCGGTGAAGATCTCCAGCGTCTGGTTGGAGGAGATGCGCGGGAAGCGGGTCGGGCTGCTTTCGAAGGTCGAGATCTTGAAGGCGACGACGCCGCCTTTGATCAGGCCGTCGATCTCGTCGGTGGACTGGCCGGGCATGACCGTGCCGTAGAGGGCGACGTTGGTGTGGGCGTTCTCGCGGATTGCTGCGACCTTGGCGTCCAGCTTAGCGACCGAGTTGAGCGGATCGGGATTGTCGTAGGGCATGTCGACGATGGTGGTGATGCCGCCGGCAACCGCCGAGCGCGTCGTGGAGCGTATGCCCGGCAGGCCGCCATAGCTGCAGGCGTGCGTCTGGCCGTCGATGACGCCGGGGATGAGCAGGTCCGCGCCGGCGTCGAAACTCTGGGCCGCATCAGGCGCCTCGCCGGTGCCAATCGCGGCGATCTTGCCGTCGCGGATAGCGATCCAGGCATTGTCAAGCGGTCCCTCGGGCAGCACGGCGGTGCCGCGAATGACGATGTCGTAGGTCATGATGCGTGCCTTCCGTATTGCAGATCGAGAGTGGTGCAGGCGAGTGCCACGCCGGCCTGAACCGGATCGATGACGGGAATGCCGAGCGCGTCCTGCATTGCCTGGCGATAGCCGCCGAGGCCGGCGCAGCCGAGAATGATGACGTCGGCGCCGTCCTCGTCGCGCAGCAGGCGCGCCGTGCGGGCAACGGTTTCGACCACATCGCCGGCCATGAGCTGGACGACCGTCATGTCGATGGAGCGATCACCGGCGAGCCGGCCGTCGAAGCCGAGCACCTTGAGATAGCGCAGGTGGCGGTCGATCGAGGATTGGCCGAGCGAGACGATGCCGAACTTCTGTCCAAGGCCCAGCGCCGCAAGATAGGCGGCCTCGGCGATGCCGACGACGGGACGCGTTGTCGCCTTTCTTACGGCGGCGATGCCGGGATCGGAAAAGCATGAAAGAACGAAGGCATCGGCGTCGGAGACCGCGATCGCTTCGAGAATGTTGGGTATCACCTCGGCGACATGTGCGTCAGTCTCGATGCCGGGCGGGGATTTCTGCAGTTCCGTGCAACGAATGTCATGGCGGCTGGCGCCGCGAACGATGCCAAGGCACGTCTCCATCGACCGGGTGACCGAGACGGAGCTGTTGGGATTGATGACGAGAATTTCTGACAAGGCGATACCTGCTGGGGGACAGCATTGCGTCCAATAAATATATTACGTAGTATATCAGAAAAATTAGCTTGTCAAAGTTCTGTTGGCGCAGGCCTGATGATGCGAAGTGTTCGTGGAAATTGGCGGATTGCTCGCCTATGTTGATGCTCGGCTCGACGGATGACGCCGCCGAAATCGGAAACTGGAGATTGATTTTGATTAAAGCGGACACGTCGAGCGGCAAGCGTGGAAAGTCGCTGACGGAGACGGCTTATGCCGTTCTTCGCGAGCGCATCATCACCGGCGACCTGGCGCCCGGCGTGGAGGTCTCGGAGCCGGAGCTGGCCGAGCAGCTGTCGGTCAGCAAGACGCCGGTGCGCGAGGCCCTGGCGCGGCTTTGTGTCGAAGGCTTCATGGAGGCTTATCCCCGGCGCGGCTACCGAGTGACACCGGTGACGGTAAAGGACATGAACGACCTCTTCGCCATCCGTGGGATGCTGGAGGGGACTGCGGCCGCACTGGCCGCCAAGAACCTTAGTGATGCCGATCTCGATCTTCTCGATCAGCTCGCCGATGTCAGCTATGTGATCGGCGAGGAAGTCAGCACCAAGACCTTCGTCGATTCCAATCAGGAGTTCCACTCCGCGATCGCGCGCGGCTCGCGCAATCCGCGCCTCTATGCGCTGGTCATGAGCCATCTCGAGGAATGCGCGCGGCTGTTCTACATGGGCGCCCGCGTTCGCGACATCAATCCGGAGACGAATGACGACCATCATCGCATCGTGGCGGCGCTGCGAAAGCGTGATGCCGACAAGGCGCGCGACGCCGTGGTCGAGCACAACGAGAATACGCGCCAGGGGATACTGGGCGCGCTCGTCGCAACGGGGCAGGTGGGGCTGACGCTTTAAGTCGGCGCCCGTCGTCGCGTCAGGCGACCTTGACGAGGTGGCCGGGCGCCGGTTCGTCATAGCGGGCGACAGGCGGCTGGTAGTCGGCGGGCCTGATGGCGCTGCCGATCTCGCCGCCGGGTGTCGCGCGGCGGATGTGACGGCGGGCCGGATCGGCGATCGGAACCGCGCTCAAGAGCTTGCGTGTATAGCCGTGTTGCGGATTGCTGAAAATCTGCTCGCGCGTGCCGATTTCGACGATCTCGCCGAGATACATGACCGCGACGCGGTGGCTGACACGCTCGACGATGGCCATGTCGTGGCTGATGAAGAGGTAGGCGATCTTCAGCTGCTCCTGCAGCTCCATCATCAGATTCACGACCTGCGCCTTGATCGATACGTCGAGTGCGGAGACCGCCTCGTCGGCGACGATCAGACCGGGATTGAGGGTGAGCGCGCGGGCGATGCTGATACGCTGTCGCTGTCCGCCCGAGAATTCATGCGGAAAGCGCCGCGCCATATCGGCCTGCAGGCCGACGCGCACCATCAGATCCGCCACCTTTTCGCGCGCCTCCTTCGCTGTCGCGAGGCCATGCGTGATCATTGGCTCCATGATGGCATCACCGACGCGCATGCGGGGATTGAGGCTCGAAAATGGGTCCTGGAAGATCATCTGCATATGCTGGCGCTGCTTCGTAAGCTTTGCTTGGTCGAGCGCTCTGATATCCTGGCCGTCGATATGAATGGAACCGCTGACGGGCTCGATGAGGCGCAACACGGAGCGACCGGTGGTCGACTTTCCGCATCCGGATTCGCCGACCAGCGAGAGCGTTTCCCCCTCATGGATATCGAAGGAGACGTTTTCGACGGCATGCACGCGGCCGCTGACCCGCCCGAAAAGCCCCGACTTGATGTCGAAACGGGTGACGAGATTGCGGACCTCAAGGATAGGGCGCTTGCCGGTTTCGACGGTGCCGGCGATCTCGCGTTCCGGCGAGGCAACGCCCGTGTCCGTATCCGTCAGCGGCAGCGTGGCCGGAAAGGCGCGGCCGTCCATCGAGCCCAGCCTCGGAACGGCCGACAGCAGCGCCTTGGTGTAGACATTGGCGGGCGCTTTGAAAATCTGTTCGGTCTTGCCGATCTCCAGCGCGCGCGAACGGAACATCACCACCGTGCGGTCGGCTATTTCGGCGACGACGCCCATGTCGTGGGTGATGAAGAGAACGGCCATGTTCTCCTCGTCCTGCAGCGACTTGATGAGCTGCAGGATCTCCGCCTGGACGGTGACGTCGAGTGCGGTGGTCGGCTCGTCAGCAATCAGCAGCTTGGGCCGGCAGGCGAGCGCCATCGCGATCATCACACGCTGGAGCATGCCGCCGGAGAGCTGGTGCGGATATTCGTCGTATCGGCTTGCTGCGGCCGGAATTCTCACGCGCTCGAGCAGGCGCACGGCCTCGGCGCGTGCTTCCTTTTTCGAGCAGCCGCGATGGCGGATAATTGCCTCGGCGATCTGGCGCCCGACCGTCAGGACCGGGTTGAGCGAGGTCATGGGTTCCTGGAAGATCATGGCGATGTCGTTGCCGCGCACGTCCTGCATCTGCCGCTCCGGCAGCGACAGGATGTCGGTGCCGCCGAGCGTGATCTTGCCTGATACCCGCGACGTGCGCTCCGGCAGCAGCCGCATGATCGACATTGCGGTGACGCTTTTTCCCGAGCCGGATTCGCCGACGATCGCGACCGTCTCGCCCGCCGCGATGCTGAAGCTCACGTCGTTGACGACAGGCGTCCACGCGCCATTTCTGCGGAAGGACGTGGTGAGATTTTCGACCGAAAGGACTGTCAAGCGCGGATACTCCGGGTCACGGCAAAGCTGGCAGGTCGATATTGCAACGCGTCAATGGACAAATGTCAATAAAAATACCTCGTGGAATATCACGTAAGATATTTTAAACTTGCGATCTTGTTCCCAATCGACAAATCTGCCGCTGACATAGATGCAGACAGGTGCCTCACCGGATCGATCGGAGACCGACATGACAGACGCGCAGCGCCAGACCGTTTTGCTCACCCCTACTCAGCTGCAGAAGATGCGCGCATCGGGCGCCGATGTGACCGTGATCGCGGTTCACTCGATCAATCCCTATACCGGCCAGGCTTCTTTCAAGGGGGCGCGCATCGAGGGTGCGATCGATACGCAAGCCTATGAGGATTTCCAATCGCCGGCGACCGTCGAGGGCGGGCAGCGGCCTTTGCCCGATATCGCGGTGCTGCAGGCCAAGGCGCGCGCCTGGGGGCTGCGCCGCGAGAGCACGATCGTCATCTATGACGCCGATCGCGGCATGACGGCGGCGCGGGCCTGGTGGGTGTTACGCTGGGCCGGTCTTCCTGACGTGCGGGTGCTTGACGGCGGCTTCCCAGTCTGGTTGACCGCCGGCCTTCCCGTCACCGAAGCGGTTTCTCATCCAACGCCAAGCGATGTCACGCTGACTTCAGGTCACATGAGCGAAATCGGGCCGGATGAGGCGCTGCGTCTCGCCGTCGATGGCGTGCTCCTGGATGCCCGTATCCGTCCGAACTACATCGGCGGCGCGTCGCTTCCCGGCCAGCCGCCACGCGGGCATATCCCGTATGCGCTCAGCGCGCCGGCGCCCGACAACGTCACCGATTACGGCAACTTTACCGATACGGCGACGCTGAAGGAGATGTATCGCGCGCTCGGCGCCGATGGGCGGAAGCCGGTGGGCGTCTATTGCGGTGCCGGGATGTCTGCCGCGCACACGGTGCTGGCGCTGGCGTCGATCGGCATCGATGCGGCGATGTATCCCGGATCGTGGTCGGCCTGGGTGAGCGATCCGTCGCGGCCGGTCATAATGGGAGCCGACCCTGTGTGAGCTGTGGGTGGCCTGAATTTTTCGCATGAATGCTGCTATGCGGAATAATCTTTTCGCAAATGCACAATAAATAGGCCATATTCGCTACTTGTTCAAAACGCTTGCAGCCAAGGCTTTACAGCCGGAAAAGCAATGATATATTTCGTGGAATATCAGAAGGGGAAGGCCTTGATAGGCTGACAATGAGAGGCTCGGGCGACGTTGAACGCGTCCCGGCCAGACCATGAAAGGGTCGTGCGAATGAAACTGCTTAAAGGACTTGCCGCCGCGGCCTTGGTCGCCTTGCCGATCTTTTCCGGATCGGCGCATGCCCAGAGCGACGAGCAATTGAAGACGCTGGTCGTTGCCGTTCCTTCCGATCCCGTAAGCCTCGAGCCCGGCACCAACAAGGCCGAACCGATCGGCAGTGAGATCATTCTCAACGTGTTCGACACGCTGGTCGCCTGGACCGCGCCCGATTTCAAGCAGCTCGAGGGCCGGCTCGCCAACAACTGGACCGTTTCGGCCGACGGCAAGGAATTCGATTTCAAGCTGCGCGATGGCGTGAAGTTCCAGGACGGCACCCCATTCGATGCGGCCGCCGTGAAGTTCTCGCTGGAGCGCACCAAGGCCACCAACTCCTACGTCAAGGCGACCTTCGACCTCATCAAGGATATCGCGGTCGTATCGCCGACCGAGGTCAAGATCACGCTCTCCGAGCCCTATCCGGCATTCCTGTCGATCCTGGCGCAGCCGCAGTCGGCGATCGTCAGCCCGGCTGCCGTCGCGAAGTACGGCGACAAGTTCGCGGCCAATCCTGTCGGCACCGGGCCGTTCTCCTTCAAGAGCGCGCAGGCCGATACCAATGTCGTGCTTGAAGCCAACCCCGACTACTTCCGTGGCGCGCCCAAGCTCTCGCGCATCATCTACCGTGTCATTCCCGATGCCTCGACGCGGCGCCTGGAACTCGAAAGCGGCGGTGTCGACGTCGTGCAGCAGCAGGGCCAGCTCTCGGCCATCGCGGCCGAGGATATCGAAGCGCTGAAGTCCAACAAGGACGTCAAGATCATCGAGGCGTCCAGCCAGATCATTCGCCAGCTGGAATTCAACAACAGCAAGAAGGATGGCCCCTTCGCCAATATCAAGGTCCGCGAGGCGGTTGCGCATGCCATCGACTATGACGGCCTGCTGACCGGCGTATTCGGCGGCACGGCCGAACGCGTCTACGGTCCGCTGACCTCGAACAGCTGGGCGTTCGATCCGAAGATCAAGGACATGGCACCCGCTTACGATCCGGAGCTCGCAAAGAACCTTCTCTCCGAAGCCGGCGTCGATCCCTCCACCATCAACCTGAAGCTCTACAGCTTCCAGGGTCCGCTGTGGGGTGCCGTCGCTACCTTCGTGCAAGCCAATCTCGCCGATATCGGCATCACGGCAACGATCGAGCAGACCGAATTCCCGGCCTACCGCGCGCTGCAGACAGTCGGCCAGTTCGACGCAGCACTGGATGGTCGCCAGCCCTGGTACAACGATCCCGACGCGCATATCACCATCGGCTATCTCTCGTCGCTCGCCGACACCGCGATGACCTTCCGCATGCCTCAGGACAAGGCGCTTGACGACCTGATCTTGAAGGCGCAGCAGACGGTCGACATGGATGCCCGCAAGGCGCTCTATCAGCAGGTGCAGGAAGAGATCGTCAAGCGCGTGCCGGGCGCCTATCTGTTCAGCCCGAAGCTCATCGTCTTCACCCGCGCCAATGTCGAGGGCTTGGTGGTCAACAGCGCGCCTCCGCTCAACGAGTATTGGGGCGTGTCCAAGAAGTGAGGCGCATCGCGCCTTACTGACGAAAAATCGATCCGCAGCGGTTCGCCGCCGCGGGTTCTTTCCCTAGGATGTGAGTAGAACTGGGCATGGCGACCTTCATCTTGCGCCGATTGATCGCGTTGATACCCGTCATGTGTATCGTGCTGGTCATCGTCTTTTCGCTGGTGCGCTTCATTCCCGGCGATCCGGCCGTGACACTTCTCGGACCCGGAGCGACGCAGGCGCAGATCGATGCGCTGCGGGCGCAGCTCGATCTCGACCAGCCGTTTCCGATCCAGTTTCTGAATTATGTCGGCGGCCTGCTGCAGGGTGATTTCGGCATCTCGCTGAAGACCGGCCAACCGGTCGCGCATGAAATCCTGCTGCGGCTGCCGGCCACCATCGAGCTCTCGGTGCTCGCCGTCATCGTCGCCGTCATCATCGGCATCCCGATCGGCGTTCTGTCGGCCACCCGTCCCAATTCCGTCTTCGACCATGCGACCCGCGTCGTCTCGCTGGTCGGCGTTTCCATGCCCGCCTTCCTGCTGGCGCTAATCCTGCAGCTGGTCTTCGGCACCTATCTCGGCTGGTTGCCGGTCTCCGGTCGCATGAGCTCCTTCATCGTTGCCGAACCGGTCACCGGCTTCGCCATCCTCGACGGCGTGATCACCGGCAATTGGGCGGCGGCGCTGAGCGCGCTGCAGCACCTGATCCTGCCCACCGCCGTCCTCGCCGCTTTCCTTGCCGCCACGCTCGGTCGCTTCGTGCGCAACACCATGCTCGAAGTGATGGGCGAGGATTTCATCCGAACCGCCAAGGCCAAGGGGCTACGACGCGGCGACGTGATCATCCATCACGGGCTGCGCAACTCGCTTTTGCCGGCGATCACCGTCATCGGCCTGAAATTCGCCGAGATGCTCGGCGGCGCCATCCTGACGGAGACCATCTTCGCCTGGCCGGGGATTGGGCGCTACATGTTCGAGGCGATCAAGAACCGCGACTATCCCGTCATCCAGGGCACGACGCTGGTCTTTGCGCTGCTATTCGTTTTCACCTCGATCGTGGTCGACGTCCTCCACGGCGTTCTTGATCCGCGCGTCCGCAAGAAGATGAAGTGAACGCGATGTCAGAGTTTTTCAGCTTCCTGCGCAAGAACACGCTGGCCATGGCCGGCAGCCTCATCCTGCTCGCTCTCGTGCTGGTGATCGTCTTCGGGCCAATGATCACGCCCTATTCGCCGACCAAGCTAGACGTGCTGCACAAGCTTGCCGCGCCGAGCTTCAGCCACTGGCTCGGCACCGATGCCTTCGGCCGCGACGTCTTCACCCGCATCATGCATGGCGGCCGTGCGACGCTTGCGATCGGGGTCGGCGTCGTCGCGATCGCCTTCGTCGTCGGTGTCTCGTTCGGCATGCTCGCCGGTTTCGCCGGTGGGTGGACGGATAGCGTCATCATGCGCATCGTCGATGCGATCCTGGCGTTTCCGGCGCTGGTGCTGGCGATTGCGCTCGCGGCGGCCTTCGGCCCGAGCCTTGAGAACGCGATGCTCGCCGTGGCGATCACGCTGGCGCCGCAGTTCGCCCGCGTCGCCCGCAGCCAGGCGCTCAGCATCTCGGTGAAACCCTATGTGGAAGCCGCGATCTCGCTCGGCCTGCCGACGCCGCGCGTGCTTTTCCGCTATGTGTTTCTGAACGGCCTCGGGCCGCTCCTGGTGCAATCGACGCTGGCGCTCGGCAGCGCCATCCTGCAGACCGCGAGCCTCGGTTTCCTCGGCCTCGGCGCCCAGCCGCCGATGGCGGAGTGGGGCGCGGATGTGTCGGCCAACCTACAATTCGTGCGTGGTGCCGCCTGGGTGGCCCTGGCGCCCGGCATGGCGATCCTGCTTGCCGTGTTGTCCTTCAATCTGATCGGCGATTCCCTTGCGGACTGGTTCAATCCACGCCGACGCAGCGAACTCGACTGAGGCCTATAATGTCCACACTGACGATCAGCCTCGAGAAGGTCGATTTCCTGCCGCCGACGCGGGTGACAGACGATACCAGCGTGCTGACGCTGAAGAACCTGGTGTTCGAGCCGCTGTTGAAGTGGCACGACGGACAGGTGCTGCCGGCGCTGTTTTCCGATTGGACGCATAGCGACGAAGGCCGCGAGTGGCGGTTTTCGATCCGCGAGGGCGCGACCTTTCATGACGGGAAGCCCTGCGTCGCGGGAGATGTCATCGCGTTCATCGACGGAATTCTCGAAGCGGTCGATACGTTCGGGATGAAGTGGTCCTACGCGCGCTATCTCGCCGATGCCGTCATCACTGCCGAAGGCGACACCACCGTCGTTGTCCGCAACCCCCATGCCTTCGCCGATATTCTCGACATTTTCTCCGAGTTCTACATCTGCCGCTTAGCGCCCAATGGGCAGCCGATCCTCGGGACCGGGCCATTTCGCGTTCGCTCGTTCGAGCCCAAGGCGAAAGCCGTGCTTGAGCGTGTCGCCGGGCATGCCGAGCCGCGCGAGATCGTTGCCATCGTCGAACCCTCCGCCGACAAGCGTCTTGAGATGCTGACGTCAGGCGCGGTGGACGCCGCCCTCAATCTCGAGCGCGTCGATGAACGTCTTGAGATGGGCGACCGCTTCCAGTGGGGCAAGGCGGTCAATACGCTGTCGGTGATGTTCTATCTCAATTGCCAGGCGGGCGTCTTCCGCTCGCCTGAAGCGCGGCTTGCGGCCAATCTCGCGGTCGACACCGCCCGCATCGCGGACGAGATTTTCCACGGCCTCGCCGTGCCCTCATCGAGCATCGTCAGCCCCTATCATCTCGGCATGGCGAGCGCCGGCCTGTTTCCGATCCCCTATGATCCCGCGCGCGCGCGCGCACTGCTTAGTGAGGTGGAGGGCAGCAAGCGCGTCAAGCTGCGCACACCGACCTTCATGCCGGAGCGCGCACCCGAGGTCAGCCGGTTGGTGGCGGCATCGCTGGAGGCCGTCGGCTTCGAGGTGGAAATCGAGATCGAGACCGACCGGCCGGAATATGCGCGCCAGATCGGCCGCAAGGAGATGGGGGATCTCGCAATCTTCGATTCCTCGCCGCACAGCACCTACCGCATCTTGAACGACAAGATTTCCAGCATCACCAAGGCCGTGTGGTGGCAGGGCTATGACGACGCCGAGGCCGAACGCCTGATCGCAGCGGCCAATGCCGCCGTCGAGCCTGCGGCTCGCGAGGCTGCCTATGCGGCGTGCCTGACCCATCTCAACGCCAATCCGCCCTGGCTCTACCTCGTGCATCCGGTCGATGTCTTCGCCGCGCGCAAGGAGATTGCCGGCCTATCCATCGATCACAAG
Organism: Rhizobium sp. Rhizsp42; assembly: GCF_047304155.1. NCBI lineage: Bacteria > Pseudomonadati > Pseudomonadota > Alphaproteobacteria > Hyphomicrobiales > Rhizobiaceae > Rhizobium > Rhizobium sp. Rhizsp42. Next base: position 36,676 of record NZ_JBGLYS010000045.1, read on the forward strand.
GGCACCTTGAGCATCGCCTGAGCCTGTGAGGACAGACCATGAAAAACGACTATTCGATCACCTTCTTCTACTATGACGACATCCATGCCGTGGTCCCGTTCTACGAACAGACGCTCGGCTTCGAACTCGTTCTCGACCAGGGCTTGGCGCGCATCTATCGCATCGCCGAGAACTGCTATTTCGGCATCGTCGATGGCAATCGCGGCCATCTGAAGCATCAGGAAAAGAGCGCGGTGCTGCTGACGATCGTTTCGCAGGATGTCGAAGGCTGGCATTCGCGGCTGAAGGAAGCCGGCGTCGCCGGACAGTCCGAGATGCTGCGCGGCCGATTCTGCGAGCATTTCTTCTTCGAGGATCCGGCCGGCTACGCGATCGAGATCCAGCGTTTCCACAATCCCGACGTTGCAAAGCTGTTTCAATGACCACCCCGAACAAAACGCTGCTCGACCCCGCGTTTGACGCTATCCTTGCGGAAGCGAAGGCCTTTGGTCAGGTGCCGCTGCTTGGCTTGCCTGATGGCTCCGTGGCGGATCTCGCGACGGGCTACATCCCGCTACTGGTCAACTTCACCTTCGAGGACAAAGACGCGAAGGGGCTGCGCAAGCTCAAGGATCAGGCTGAACCCGAGCCACCAGTCCATTTTACGGCGCTGGAGATGGTTCGCGACAATCCGGCGATCATCCTGACCGGCGAGACCGGCAGCGGCAAGACGAGCTTCGCCCGCAACCTTGCTTCCCGGCTGTCCGTGGGCGCATCGGCCTTGCGGCCACGGCCGGTACCGCGAAACGATCTTGGAGCCGTGCATGAGGAGCGCTGGGACCTCGATAATGTCATTCCTGTCTACATGACCGTCACCGGTCCGCAGACATTCGGCGATCTGCTCGAACAGACCGGCACCCGCGCGGTGTTTGACGATCAGGCGCTCGCGGACGCCGGTATCACCATTCTTGTCATCCTCGATGCAATCGAAGCCGCTGGCGCGGAAGGTCCGCGTCTGCTCGCCGAGGCGCTGACGTTCCAGAAGACCCATCCTCGGGTGCGGTTGCTGGCGCTCGGCGAGAGCTCCAGCGTCAAGAGCTGGCCGCTGCCGGCGGACTGCGTCCGCTACGATCTCTTGCCGCTCCTGAAAACCCAGCGTATGGATGCGGCTGCCCGACTGGCGGGGCTCGACCTTGTCCAGTCAAACGTTGCGCTTGGTGCGGCGGCCGGCAACCCGGCGCAGTTTGCCATGGCGATGTCGGCCGGGGACGCCGGTAAGACCGCCGAAGCGATTACCGATCGCTGGGTGGCGCGGATCGCCGGGGACGAGAAGACGGCTAGCCTCCTCTGCGGCCTGGCATTCGATGCGCTCAGTGGAAAGAACAACGATCCCGCGCTGTTTCCCGTCACCCGCGTGCGCCAATTGCTGGCGGCGCGGCATCTGGCATCGGAGCCAGCCGACAAGGCCGTGCTGCCGTTCCAGACGCACCCGGTGCTCTGGGCACCGGTTCTGCGGGGCCTTGCCAACCGTCTTTCCGGCACAGAGGCCGCTGACCTGCTCATCGGAGCGTTGCTGGCTGGCGAGGGCGACGACGTCCTGCGCGGCGCGCTCCTTGCCGCCGACCTTGTGACCGAGACCAGCGCACTTCGCGGCTGTATTGCAGCACATCTGCTCGCCATCGTGGCTGACGGAATGCTATCGGCGCCGCAACGGGAACAGGCGGCCCGTATCCTCTCGCGTTGGGGCGATCCGCGTGACCTGCAGGCGCTGGCCGAAGTTCCCTCGGGAAACTTAACCTTCGGCTCAGACACGCATCCGAATTCAGCGCCGCCGCATCCATTGACGGTCGGTGCGTTCAAGATCGGCATCTACCTCGTCACGAACCGCGACTATGGCGGCTTCATCGAAGAGACCAACCGCCTTTGGCGTAGCCCTGACGGCTTTGCCGAGGATCGCCGCAACGCACCTGCGACGGATCTGACTTGGCGCGATGCGCGCGCCTATTGCGACTGGCTAACCGAACGCTGGCGTGCCGAGGGACGCATCTCGCCGGACGAAGCCGTGCGCCTGCCGACGGAGCCGGAATGGGAGCGCGCGGCGCGCGGCGATCAGCCCGATAATAGGCCCGAAAAGATCGTCTATCCCTGGGGAACAGAATGGCGGGACGACGCCTCCAATTCCGAGGAGGCGGGGTTCAACACCACCTGTGCCGTCGGCCTATTCCCGAAGGGCAAGTCACCATACGGCTGCTATGACATGACGGGTCAGGTCTGGGAGTGGACGACGACGCTTTGGGGCGATGACATGGCAACGCCGCATTACAAATACCCCTACGCCGGCGACGGCCGCGAGGCGCCGGATGCAGGACCATCCATCCGTCGTGTGCTGCGCGGCGGTTGTTTCTCCAGCGGCAAGCTTAAGGCCTGCTGCACCTATCGCGGGAGCCTGGAACCGGACGGTTTTTGGCGGGGCAATGGCTTCAGGATCGTGGTCGCACGAGCCTGAGGTTGAGTAGGTGGTCCGTATGCCCGTAACAGTTCCTCATGAGCTACGTGCGGCTGAAGTGTGTGAGCCGGAGCTCGTGGTCCGCAACCTAAGCCAGCACCACTCAGCGTGCCACGGCAAGCTCAACTCCACGCCATCGGCTGCTGCTCACAAGCGACAGGATGCCTTCGAGAGGAAGCGGGTTCGAAAAATCTTCCCTTTGCGCAAGCTGTCCGGCGATGTGCTGGACGGTGCCGTTATATGGTGCCGCTATGCCATGCAGGCGGCCGAGCATGACGATCTCGACATTTAGGAAGTCGACCTCGTCAGATGCGACACGGGTAAAACTTCGCCAGGTGGATTGCTGGCCGGGATGGATGTCGCTGTTCTCAGCCACCCGCAGTTCGAAATATCAATGTCGCGCTCGGATACCGCGGCAAGCCTATAACCGACTGCCTGAAGTGGCAGCCCCCGCCTCTTCAAATTTGGCTTCGCCGAGGAGTCCAATCGATGGCAGGATCAACCGACACCAGACCGCCGGCTGGATCTCGTCGATGGAAACTTTGATCTGAAAGGCGCTTGCGGGCTTGAACCCGGGGGAATGAACAAGGTCGGAAGGAGATCGTCAAGAAAGCTGCTCGACGCTATTGCTGGGATCGGCTCTCTCCGATAGCAACCTGCCGACTTGTGCAGTCGCCGATGCTCACTATCTCTGGTGTGGGCCTGAGTTGGAGCATCGCCATGAATCAAAGCGCGGCCGATATGCTGTTGGAAGTCGGTATCGAAATTCTTCCGCCGGAACGAGAAGACAACTGCACATCGGACGCAACAACCTGTCCCTGCTGTCAAAAGTTGCGCCCGGCATCGAGCATGGATGAGATGGCTGTGGGATTTGTGATGAATGCCTGGCGCCCCTGACCTCCAGCCGAGAAGAGCTTTCTTCTGTTCCTGCCTCATTTGAAGCCGCGTTTGCGATACTACTCGACGACTATGTTGACGGAAATTTTGGCGGTCGAGCATAGAGCGTGACCGTCAAGCGATCGCGGGATGGAAAACGGACTTGGCTTTATGGCCAGGAGCTTGGCGGAAAAGATATTATCAGCTTCAACCTCTATCGATTTGCTGGATCTGGCCCGATGCTGAAGTGGTGCGAAACGTCATCCGCCAAGGTGATCGAATCCGTTCTCGGCATCGAGCCGAGTACGCAGAAAGCTGCGCCTACATCATAAATAATGGACCAAAAATGAGCAGAAAGTTTTCATTGCATTGCAACATGCGCATGGCTGCATTGCGATCTGAACGCTAGCGATCGGGGCAGTCTCTGGTATCTTTAGGGCATCGAAGTAATGCACTTCCTCCCGCATAGCTTCGTGTTCAGGCGACCCACTCCTCCTCCCAAGGGGCGCCTGACGGAACGGCGGCATTCCTCCTCCCAGCCGTTGTTCAATTCTTTTGAAAAGCCTGCCGCACCTCCTCCCGCGGCAGGCTTTTTCGTTTCCGACAGATTCATGTTCGGAGATCAGACGTCAAAGCAGGGTACCCTGTTCCACCGGCTCTCCGGATTTCGACACGATCGTGGATCCGTACCGTTTGCGTGAAGAACTGATGAGCGCGTCATTCGGGAGGTACGCGGCCGTCAGATGGAATGTCTAGAAACCCAAAAGCTGTCGGCGGCGGTCACCTTTGCGATATCTGCACAGGCCGAGGCCGCTGAATCGGCGCGATCGCGGGCTGCGGCGAAGGGTCGATCTCGCCAGGCCCTCCTCTCCAACCTGCTGATCGTTTTCGTCCAAGCTTTTTAGCGCGTCGATGATCTCGTCATAGGTGACGGCTTTATCCGCGCCATGATACAGCCGGAGACCGGGCGTGGACTCGATCGCAAACATATCGGAAGCCCACGACGCGAGGAGGGCGCGTTTTTCATCTTTGCCAATCTCAACCGCAGCAAGGACCTCACGCGGATGGCCAAAATGTTTCGCCGGATGAAGAAGGTGCGCGGCGCTGATGGCCGCTGCCGCCTTCTCCGGTATCGAATTTTCCAATCGTTCCTTTCTCATAGCTTGACCCCGTTTGATGCCAGGTCGATGTTTGGTTGCATTTGGCGCCTGTGGTTAGAGCGCCCGGTGATCGAAGAGGCCTCTCGCGGCCTCGACCATTGTTTTTAGATGGCTCGGTTCGTGAACACCTTGCCTGTACAATTCCACTGTGATGGCCGCCATCCGTTCTGCTTCTTCGGATTGCTTAATGACTCCAGTTCTCGATCGAATGTCATCGAAAACCCGCTGACAGACCGCAAGATCACGGCTGTCGAAAGACGTCGACGAAGGTTTTGTTATTGCTTGAGCCATTCTTCCACCTCCTAATCGAAGGCTCGCCCCGAGAGGCTAGGGCGAGCCTTCCCAATCGCCTGCTTAGAAGTCCATGCCAGCGGCGGCCGGCAGAGCAGGAGCGGTATCCTTCCTAGGCTTTTCAGCGATCATCGCTTCCGTCGTCAC
>NZ_JBGLYS010000046.1:0-41107 GCF_047304155.1 Rhizobium sp. Rhizsp42
CGGTCAAAACACAACCAGAACCCAAGGAAACGCCGCCAACGCTGGTGTTTTATCCCTTGTGTTCTTTCATTGGAGCGTTTCATGGTGGCGCCAAGAATTCGCATCACCGACTAGTTTCGATCATCATGCCATCGCCTTGCTGCGTGCTGCGGTCCAACTTCCTGGCGACCGGCCGGCAGGGCGATGGTACGGTACCCGACAAACGCCAACCATGGCGTTTCAAGAAAATTCTGATATCGTCGGCGCACCCGTGGGGAGTGAGCGTGATGACGAGATTGGTCCCAGATGCGTTTTATTGGGCGCGACCGCGAAAGCATGCAAAGGGAAGTGCAACAGTCGTTCAAGTGTCCAGGATCTTTGGCGAGGACCCAGACTATTGGACGCTAGCGGTGACCGGTTCCGACCAGCACCACATGATCGAGGACTTCGATATAATCGCGCCGATCGAATTGCTTGACGCCGTCGCGGCGGAACTCAGGGTCGCTGCCGAGTAACCTTGCCCGTTGGAGCCTCCGCTTTAACGGAGAGCCCCAGGGAACTATGCGTTTGGTCGAATGACAACCCTCACGCAGCCGTCCTTCTTGTCGCGAATCTTCTAGGCCTCTGCCCTCCTTCTAGCCTGGTCCTATGCGTGAGGAGGGAAGATGGATCGTTCCTCCCTTCGACGATCCGATCCATCAGCGGGCGCGGGCATCTCTGAAAATGGGTCCGCCCCCTCTTTAGCGTGAGGGCTTTGCCGTGGAATGCACCAAAGGGCGCCGCGATGGCCGACCCAACGAACATGCCAGGCGATAAGACGATGCCGCCTGGACGACATGCAAGGACCGCTTGCCACAAGGCGTAAGGAGGCTCGATGCTGGAGCTTCGATTGCATTGTTTCCATCAATCTCCCCGCCCCATGGCTTTCCATGCCAACATGCCTCGATCACCGCATCCGCCCCTACCGTCCGTCAGGTCGAGCATACGCTCATGGAGATTCTCGTCGGTGTAATCGAGCGTTTCGGCGCCGATCCCCGTGCTAGCGCCAACCGGTCAGCCATGGTGTCGATCCCGATCTCACGCTCGGCAGGGATAAAAAAGGTCGATTTGACGGCGAACTGCCCAGCGGGCAGTTGATGTCGCGATTTTCCGCGGCCATTTATCCCGTCGCAAGTCATGAGACCCCAGTCCAATGTGGAAAACGCCACTGGGTTCCCAACGATAGTCATATTATCCACCCGTCTTAGATAGCGCGGTTCTTTCCAATCACGCTACGAAGCCCCCGCGAATTTCGCGAGGGCTTCACCCGACCGAAGGATATCGGGCAGACATCCGGGTAGCAAAGGACGCCTTCGTACCGAACAAAAGGCGATTGAATAGGTTCCCTGTGTCGGGATATTCGCCAGCTGGACTGAAGGGGATAATCTGCCGAGGGCTGCTCATCCGCGGAGCTTCACGAACTGGTCGGATTGACGGCTTCGCGACGAGCCCTAACTCAAGCTGACGACCAACGGCTTCGATGGAGCAAGCAACATGGAACAGGCAGGCATTGGCTGGTTAGCGGCAATAATCATTGGTGGAATCGCGGGTTGGCTCGCCGAGCAGTTCATGAGGTCCAACATGGGCGTGATCATGAACATCATACTAGGCATCGTGGGCGCAATCGTCGCGAATGCTATCCTTTCCGTTTTCGGTGTCGTGCTTGGAGGTTGGATTGGATACCTCATTGCGGGTTTCGTCGGCGCCTGCATCCTGATCGCGATCGGACGAATCTTCCGGCGTTGAGGAAATCACGGTTGCTCTCAAACCAAGCCCCAAAAGCGCGCGGCGACGCGGCGGCCCATTAAAGTTTCCTGGGCCATGCAGCGTTGCCGTGGCCTCGCTCCTAACGGGGTCTGTCCGGGGCGGCTCGAACGCGATCGCGTTCTGTCGGCGCCGGGTCACCGTGGGGCGCCGCGTGAGGTCATCTGGACATGAGTCTGACGGCGGGACACAACATCGCAATTCAAACGGATAAGCTTTGGACAAGGTGACGACTTCCACTGCCGTCGGTTAAAGTGCGCCACAACGCCGTGATAACGCTTGGCAAGGCCCACGCGAGACCCCGCAAGTCTCGAAAATATGTTTGGCTCGTGGGAAGAAACGCGTGGCGTGGAGCAGATGCGGCTTCGAAGTTTCAGATGGACCAAAAGACTTCGGTCGCTTTTCGAGAGGTCAGGAAAATACACCGCGACCGGCTGGTGAGTCCGCGTAGGGGCGATCCGGTCTTGAGGTGGGTCTAGATCTTCACGGCGCACGCGTGATTCGAGACAGCTCGGAAACGTTTTCCAAACGAGTTAGGCGAATTCTTCCAACGACTGAGCTCTGGTCGGTTCCGGTAGCCCATCCCTTTCCATCAGGAGGTTGTCGTGATCGCGGTCACCGTGGGGACACGTCTCCCCACACAAAAATCAGATCCAAACGCGCGTCAGCCATCACCGCATGCCCTGGATCAAAGCCAGTGAGAGCTGCGTATCCCAAAGCTGCGTAAAGGGTCTTACTTCCCAACCTTCCTCGAGCCACGCCGCATGGCCGAGAAGGCGCTGACAGCTGTTATCCAGGAAGCTTGCATTCAGGGCATCTCGACGTGTTGCGTGGATGATCTCGTCAAGGCCATGGGGATGAGAATTTCATCGCGTAATCGACATTTACATCCACTCTCGTGATTATCAGGATCGTGGGCTCATCGGCTTTACCGGGATGGCCATCATCGTTGCGGTCTACTCGGCGAGACGGGACAGTATGGATTGTCACGCAGTGACTGCGCGATTGGGACCGAATAACCTTAATCAAACAATTTGTCATAAGCCTCGGAACAAACAGTCTTTTTCGAGGTTTCGTCCTCGTAACTCGAGGAGACACCAATGAAAAAGATCACAACGCTTTCCGCCGCCATAATCCTTTCGGCAACCGCCGCGTTCGCGCAGAGCGAGACCCCGTCCACCTCGCAGACGACGCCGGCCGTTAACACGGAACACAATCCCGCCGCCCCGGTCGCCGGCAAGAATAGCTTCACCGAGGATCAGGCGAAGTCGCGCATCGAAGGTGCCGGCTACACTGACGTCATGAGCCTAAAGCTTGACGACCAAGGCGTTTGGCGCGCCAACGCGAAGAAGGACGGGGCGGACGTCAAGGTTTCCCTGGACTTTCAGGGCAACGTGACGTTGGCCAAGTAAACAAAAGAAGAGGAGACAAAAACATGCGAACAGTTACTGGACTATATGACAGCTACGACGACGCCCGTTCCGCTGTGAAGGCGCTTGAAGACGCTGGCGTGCCGTCCGACGACATCAGTATCGTCACGAACAAGGCAAACGGCGTCGATGTCGAGGGACAGGGATCCCATGCGGCTGAAGGGGCTGGAACCGGCGCGGGTGTCGGCGCGGTTGCCGGCGGCGCGGGCGGTCTTCTGACGGGACTTGGAATGTTGGCCATTCCAGGTGTTGGTCCGGTCGTCGCCGCGGGATGGCTGGCGGCCACGGCAGCTGGCGCTGTCGCGGGCGCTGTTGCAGGGGGCGCGGTTGGCGGCATCGTCGGCGCCATGGTTCGGGAAGGCGTATCCGAAGACGAAGCGAATTTTTACGCCGAGGGAATTCGCCGAGGGGGTTCGGTAGTTACCGCGAGGGTCGAAGAGAGCAAGGTCGCAACCGCTCAGTCCATCCTTACGCAGTCCCGTCCGGTTGATTATCAATCGCGACGAGCCAGCTATGTGGAACAGGGTTGGAACCGCTTCGACGAGAACGCTGAGCCCTATTCGGCGGAACAGATTGAAGCGGAGCGTTCGCGGTATCGTCGCGGTTGATCCATCGCGGTGAGGCAACGTCGAGCGGTCCATCTCGGGCCGCTCGAAGCGCGCCTTTATGGGGTCTCGCGGCGCCGCGTGGCGAAAAGCCAATGCACGAGGCGGCCCGGTTGGACCTGACCAACACACTGGCGCCCATGTCTTCAGAAAGCCGGTGGAGAGCAGTTGGATATGCTGAAGAGCCGACTAGGATCTATGCTTCGTGGCTGTAGTGAAGCATATCGGCCAATCATTAGAAGATTGTGCCTCCCCTTTAAGACGCCTCGCACGAGTTCGCGATCGTGTCCCCGAGCGTTCTCTGATCGCGGTTGTCAAGCTGGTCGCAGCTGGCATCGCGGGTCAGGCTCATGGTTCTCTTCGAGGTCGGCACTTTGACCGCCTCTTACCGAGAACGGTTCAAACGCTTCCAATCGCGTCTGGGCACGACGCTACTTTCCGCTCGGCCACAATCCTGCCTTCGTCATCAGCGATCCAGATTGATGTCGTTTGCTGGCTGACATCCAGTCCGGCATGATACTTCATGGCAGTTCTCCTCATAGCTTGGGCACACTGGCCACAGTTGACAAGAGACAGTGTGGAGAGTCGACGCCTGAGCCTAGGCCCTGAGCGATCACACTATGTGGTGTAAGTCGACGGTAGCAAAGCCGCTCGCGAGCGCGCCCTTAGCGCGCTGTAGCGAGTGAGCGGCTTTGCGGGCGGTCATCGATAATCTCCGGTATGGTTGGGTTGCTGACACTCAACCAGATACGAAGGATACATCGATGACCAACGACATAATGGACCTACGCGAGCTCGTGGAGAAGACCCCGGACGCGGATATTCTGCGCGAAGTGATCGGTTTTGCTGCTGAGCGACTGATGGAATTGGAAGTTAGCGCTGCAACTGGCGCGGCCCACGGTGAGAAGAGCCCATCACGATTGGCGCAACGCAACGGTTATCGCGACCGTGACTGGGAGACCCGTGCAGGTACGGTAGAGCTGCGTATCCCAAAGCTGCGTAAAGGGTCCTACTTCCCAACCTTCCTCGAGCCACGCCGCATGGCCGAGAAGGCGCTGACAGCTGTTATCCAGGAAGCTTACATTCAGGGCATCTCGACGCGTTCCGTGGATGATCTCGTCAAGGCCATGGGGATGGGCGGCATCTCAAAGAGCCAGGTTTCCCGCCTGTGCGAGGAGATCGATGACAAGGTCAAAGCCTTTCTCGATCGGCCAATCGAGGGCGACTGGCCGTACTTGTGGGTGGACGGCACCTACCTCAAAGTGCGGGCGCGTCAGGCGGGTGGGCGACACCAGGACGCAAGCCGTGAAGGCGACGGGGCCAAGCGGATCGCTGTTTGCGCGGTCCGAATGGGAAGCGCTGATCGAGAGCAACGAACCCGTTCTCGATCACACGAGCCGGCTGCCTGGGGAATTCGGTGGCGAGCTGAAGCTTGAATCCTTTTTCGACTTGATGATCGCGAGGCGGCTGTGCAATATCGTGGAGAATGGCTAACGGATAGAGGTGGCCCTTGATGAGGTTTACGCCATTTCCGCTGACCGCCGTTCTCCGACAAGGGAGGTCGAGATCGAACTGAAAGAGGGACGCGCGAGCGATCTGTTCGTTTTCGCCCCTAAGGTTGATACGGTCGCCAGCTTCCGGATCGGCGTGAGATCAAAGGCCGAGCGGGGCCCGAACGCCGCCGCCGCGTTCAAGGCGATCGCGCTCTGATGCGTTCGCCAGTATAGGCTCAGCGGAGATACTTTCCTCCAGCGCCAAAACCCCGCAGCCCTTCACCAGGCGAGGGTAGTGCTGCGCCGCCTGCGATCCGCGATCGTGGTTAAAGAGCGTCCTGCCGGGTAGCGGTCACGCGGGCGCGCTGCAGTCATATCCCCGCGCGGAAAAAAGCGGACCCAGCGGTCCCAGTTTTTGTGGTTCTGAAACATACCGTGTACGAAAAAATCTGGGTTATCTCTCATCCACCATTTGGTTTCGAGACATCGAACCCGGCGCAGTCAAACCTGTTCCCCGCGTCGCCCTTGCCTTCAAGCCCGACGGCGCTTGGCGGAAGAGGTCATCTCATCGACCAATGACGCGATGGCCGTCACGCTGTAGGGCTTGGGTATAAACACCGCGCCTGTCGGCAGATCATCTTGACTAAGTAGATGCCCACCGGAGGCGACGATGACGGGGACGCTCGCGTGGTTTCTTGACATCATCCGCAGAAGATCGAGGCCGCTCAAGCCACCCGGCATATCAACATCGGTGATTACGGCATCAAGCTCTTTTTGCCCGAGGATTGCGACAGCCTCGAGAACGTTTCCTGCTTCCAGCACATCGTAGCCCCGGTCAAACAATGTGTCGGCGAGCACCATTCGGATCAAAAGCTCGTCTTCTACGATAAGTACGGTACGCTGGTACATGGCCGTCTCCATTCCGTGGATACGAGATGAACTCGCTCGCCCAGGTTTTCGATCGCCCCTCCGACGGGATTATTATCGAACATATTTAATAAAATACGAACGAACCGCCGGAAGGTGGCGTCCTAAAACCTCCAAGTATCGCGGCCTTGAAGATGACGGTGGCCGCAATCCCATGATACAGATGACCTCTGTGGCTTTTACTTCCCGATTTCAAACGGCAAAATGTCATAGGCAAGTTAGTTTTAGCGAATAGATTCGCGCGAATTTTCCGCTAACGATTTCAATGAAGCACTCTCTTGACCAAGCAATTGCGCGATCCAATAGTCGCAACTCGACCGATTCCGGATGAGCAATGGTCGGCCGCTCGCCGCTGTCTCGAGAGCTGGACAAAATCCTCGATAGTGATGGCCCGCGGCAAGCTGCCACGGCTCGCGCCGCAGCGGAGCTGCGGCTGACGACGCGGCAAGTCTACAATCTCCTTGCCCGTTATCGCGCGGATCGAACGGCGACGGCCCTGCCGCCACGCGCCGCCGTCAGCCGGCGCAAGCGACTGCCCCAACAGATCGAGGACATCATCGACGCAACGCTGCGCGAGGAATGGCTGACGCTCGAGGCGCCTCCACTCACTCCTGTCGTTGCCGAGATCCAGGCGCTGCGAGGAAGCCGGTCTTGCCATGCCATCCTATGTCACGGTCGCCCGGCGCATTCCGGCATTATTCTCGCCTGAAGAGATTGCGAAGAAGCGCTCATCCAATCCGAAGCACCTGCTGCGCCTGAAGCCAAGAACGGGCTATATCCATGCACCGCCTCGGCGCCGGTGGCCTCGGGCGTTCGGTATTGCGTTCGACATTTTACGCGGACGAGAACCCGATGCCCACGCCGCCTAAAACCGTACGCGGCTCAAGCTGCACGTCTGGACGATCGTGGCTTTTCTCCTGGGCGGCATATTGGGTGTGATCGCCTATCGCCAAGTGGGTGGATATCTGTTGCTGGTCTGCGCGGGGCTGCTGTTTGCGATTTCTCTCAGCGGGATCCGACACGGACGCGGGACCTTTGCCACCACAGCAACCAGGCGTCTCCGGTGGCTACCGCAACGCCGGCAATGAGGCCTCGATAACGCGAGAGGATTTGAAGCATGGACGCCTATGGACACTTGCGAGTTCTCGTCAGCCTGGTCCTCGGGCTGTCGATAACCCGCGTGCTGTCCGGTCTGTCTCGTCGCCTGCAGGAGCCAGGAAAGACCGATAGAATGCATGCGCAGATCGTCTGGTCAATGGCACTTCTGCTTGGCGCCGTCCATTTCTGGTGGTGGGAGTTCGCGCTTCGCCTGGTCGAGACATGGAATTGCTGGATCTACATTTTCGTGCTTGCCAACGCTTCGTTGTTTTTCCTGATGTCGACGCCGCTCTACCCCGACCATCTTCAGGACCATGGTGACAGGGAGGTGTTTGTCATCCGAAGACGGCACGCCTTCTTCGCCCTCTTTGCCATATCCTTTGCTTTCGACCTGATCGACACGCTCATCAAAGGACGAGAGCACTTCGCCTCGCTCGGCGTCTGGTACATCGTGCGTGGCCGGGGCCGCGATCGCTCTGTTTGCAACGAGAACCGACGACAGCCGCAAGCTCATGTGGCCCGGGCTGGTCTGGCTCGCGGGGAGCGTCCTGTGGATCACCATGCTTTACAGTGAATTGCTCTGAAAAGTTCTTTGTGACTGCTCTCGAAACCGGGCAGGCGGCGTCCTGGTCGTTAAGTGTCCATCTCGTCCGCGGGTCATCGAACCTATGCCCTCACATTCTGATTGAAACCTGTTCGCGGTGGCTGGAGCGCGGCGATCAGGATAGGACGTCTTACCGACATTGCGCTCTGTACGGTCCCAGAGTTAGAGCGTCGTCCTCCAAGCGAAAGCGCTTTGGGGGAGTCGGCCCCCTTCATCCGTATGAAATCGGGTGGGAAGATGTTCAGTGCCGACTTCATCCCGTTGCCCTTCGCTTGAAATTTGAAGCTAAAGCTTCACCCGAAACTGGTTCCAGGGTTGGGCTACTGTTTTATCGATCTTGGAGTAACGCTCGTAGGGCCTCATGTTCAGGCCCGTTGGGTTTCAGATCGAGGAAGGCGTCGACCGACCTTCGTGTTTCGTGCCCGCCCGACGCCGGATTGGCCCGATGAAGGACAAAGGCACTTTCAGGCTTGCTCTGACCGCATAGGATCCAGCAGTCGCCATTGGAGCTCGCGGCGAATTCGATCTGCTCTTCCGGTTCACAGCTTTTCTCAACAGGATTCATCTCGTCCAGGCGATGCGCCTGCCCGTGCGAGATCGTTCCTTGATCCATCGGCTCGCCAGGGCGTCGCGTGTCAGCTTTGATTGTCGGCGCGGGATAGCCATCCGGTCGGATCATGCCGGATCGGATCTGCTCAATGAGAGTGCTCTCCGCCGCGTGGTTCGCTCCCGCTTCGGGCTTCAAGTCAAGCGTCGCGTAATCAGCTCTTTTGAGAAGCTTTCGAAGAAGAGACTGTTTCACGCCGGTTATACTCACCATAGCCAACCCTCCGAGATTAGGAACAGGATGAAGACGAAGCTTGTAACGGCGACAGCTACAGGAGCGGCGCTGGAAGGGCTTGGCCAAAAATTTTTAAAGGTGAGAAGCATCGTCTCTTTCCGTGAAAGCGTCGTCCAAGCAGCGGTTGGTCCCCGCTGATACGCCCTTATCACCCAACCTATGGTGCTGATTTCCGGCGCCGAGCAGGACGTATCGGTTTCAGCTCGATCGGCTGCGCTTCGCGCAACTGGCGCAGGCGCTCGGTTTTGCGGATCCGGTCGGCCGCTTCCGTTTCAATGATCTGTCGCGCGACTTGACTCGTGGTCGCAGCCTTATCGCGTGCGGAGATTTTCTCGGGCTTGAACAACTCCTGCGTCGTCGTGGTCATGATAATTCTCTTTCGGTGTGTAGCTCGGACGCATCCGAGACGTCGACGGTCGGATCGAAGCCGGAGACGAGGCCAGCCAAACAAAAAGGCCGGGCGCTAACCCCGACCTCTCACAGTCACTCAGCTCTGCTGCCAGTACATCCGTGGTCAGCGAGGCGAATGAAAACTTAAGCCGCCTGAAGATTTTCGGCGGAGCTTTTGCCGGACTTGCGGTCCTGAACAACCTCGTAGGAGATCTTCTGGCCATCTGAGAGCGAACGCATTCCGGCGCGCTCGACAGCGGACGGATGGACGAAGATGTCCGTGCTACCGTTATCCGGTTGGATGAAGCCGAAGCCTTTGGTGGAGTTGAACCATTTGACGGAACCAGTCGTCATGACGATCTCCTTTCAGAACAATCGTTGTGGTTCCCGCGATGCCTTGCGGGATAAGATCGATGATTTGAGAGGAAATCCGACGGGAGCGAAGCTCCGAACCAACATCACAAGCAATGGTCGATAAACAATATATGGGCACAAGTTCTGATTTTACAAGGGAGCGCCGGATTTATGTTCTGCCCATGGAAAATTCAACCGCTCCGTCTGTTGCTCGCACCGTCAAGCGATTAAAGCGATGTCCACGGCGACATCCATCGACACGAACGCATCCGCAGGGCCGATAAACGTTCCCGACACAGGCATAAGCTGGGTAATGTCGCGTGCGACGGCCACCGGGATCAGGTTTGCGCTACCCATGCTCCTGTTCGTCGGATCGAACGCGATCCATCCTGCGCCCGGGAGGAACACTTCAACCCATGCATGGGTCGATCCGCCCGGCGACGAACCGACGAGGGTTCTCACTGGGTCGTGGAGATATCCGGACACGATCCTCGCCCCGAGGCCAAGAACCCGCACAGATTCGGCAAAGAGTGTCGCAAGGTCCCGGCAACTCCCGGACCTTACGCGAAGGGTTTCCAGCGGAGCCTGCGTCCCTTCAATATCTCGCCCCTGATAGGCAACGCCGTTCGCAACGCCGGCACTGAGGTCCTTCAACAGCGACAGCGTGTCGGTCGAGTTCTCCATGACGAAGCCCATGACCCACTGATGCAGTTCACCGGAGGGGTCGGGATATTGAGCATCCCTGAGAGAACCAAGATCCTTCCAATCCTGATCGTCGTAAAGGAAAGGGTAGGTGGCGCCCGACGCGGCGATGTCGAACACCGGCCAGGCCTGCGATTTCAGGTCGACGTCGGCATGGCTTACGATCTCCAGCCGGCGTGTCGGCTCCGAGAACGTCAGGGTCGCAACCGCGTTTCCGAATACATCCGTCGTCCAGGCCACCCTGCCTTCGGGCGAGACCGTAATCTGGTGATGTTGCAGCAAAAGATCCGGCCCTTCGCGCGGTCGCAGCAATAGCCGATAGGGCGTGAGTTGGACGGGAAACCGGTAGCTGTAGGTCGTCCGGTGCTGTATGGAAAGCTCTGCCATTTACGCTCCTCGCGCAGAAGGACCAAAAGCGCGCATGTGTTCAGGGATGGTTTCTCCCTCGGGGCAGCCAAGGAAATCTCATCTCATAAGCCCGGCGGATCGCAGCGCGCTCTCGATGACATCCTGGACATAGTTCGTCACATCCTTGCGGTCATCGCTTCCTATCTCGTTTGAGGTCGTCGCCCTCCCATCAGGTTGGACCCGACGCTCGAAGGAGGGCGTGAGACCCCAACTGCGGGCAATGTGTTCCGTCGAGGAGACGCCGACGTCGAGCATGTAGGGGGCTCGCGCGCCATAGCCGCTCGACGTGTCGATCGGAGTGCCGTGTCCCATGCCGCGAATGCGGTGAAGCTCAATGGCGTCCGCGCCTGCCCTGTTTGTCCAAATGTGATGTTCATGTCCATCCATAGCGTCGGACCGCGCCGGCTGATCGCCAACCTCGTGCATAGCCTTCCACTGCTCAATGATGGCCCGTGCGTTCAACTCATCGACGGTCTTGTCGGCCGTACCGTGCCAGACCGATATCGTGGGCCACGGGCCAACATGCGGCGATGCCGATCGGAGACGCTCTTGGAGCCGTTGGTGGGAGGGCAGGCCGTGGCCCCGCATCCGGTCAAACGCTTCCGGGACCGTGGATGCAACGCCATAGGGCAGACCCGCAATGATCGCTCCGCCGGAAAACACCTCCGGATAAGCAGCAAGCATAGCGTTCGCCATGGCGCCGCCGGCTGACAGCCCCGTGATGAACACTCGTGCTGGATCGATGCCGTGGTCGGAAACCATCGTATCGATCATCTCACGGATCGAGCGGACCTCTCCGCGATCCCGCTCAATGTCGCTTTCGGAAAACCAGTTGAAACAGAGGTTGGGGTTGTTCTGGCGGGACTGTTCGGGAAACAGAACGGCGAAACCGAATTCGTCCGCCAATTTCGACCACCCTGATCCGGCATCGTAGCCGGCCACGGTCTGGGTGCAGCCATGCAGGACGACGACAAGCGCAAGCGGGCCAGATCGATCGCCGTTTTCGGGAGCATAGTACCAGCCGAGGAGGTTGCCGGGATTAGCGCTAGCGATCTCCAGCTGCGTTAGTCTGGTTGGAGCCGCATCCATCACCGGAATGTTGCGGTATCGTTGCAAGCGCTGCAATGTATCCGAAAGACTTCTCATGGAGCATCCTCGCTGGTCGCGGAAGGCCAATCGACGTCCCGGATGTCGTAGGTAATGCTGCACTGCACAATTGCAAGTGCCGAACGTCGGATAGAGAAGCCGAGCCCACTGCAAACGCCGCATTCAACTGGCAGATAGGGCCGTTATCACGCTTCCTTCTCGGCCTGGCTGCAGGAAATCGCTGCGTTTCTCGTTCCAAGGCACGAGCCTGACTGACGCCGGGCTGTCGCGAATACCGACAGGACCAACGTCGGCAAGCTGAGGATGGTCGCGAAGTACCTAAGGCAGCCAATGAATCGGTATGCGTCGTCAAGATGGCGCCGAAAAGCATTATCTAAAGAATGGCCCAAATCATCGAGCAGAACAGGCAAAAATCACGTCGAGGAGAGCTCAGCGCCGGCTGACAGTGCGGAGGTGGCGCCGGCGGCGCAATGTGGCCAGATCAGACTGAGCTTTCCGCTGAATCGTTTGCCGACAGGCTTCTCTTGAGGCGGTGTTCATCAGCCGTCGTCTCGCTGAAGAGCCAATCTCGAAACGCTCTCAGCTTCCGATGCCGAAGCCCGCCTTCAGGGTAGACTACGTAATAGCTCCATCGGGATTTCAACGCGAGATCGAACGGGCGCACCAACCGTCCCGATGCCAGATCGGCTGAAACCAGCGCGCTGCGTCCAAGAAGAACCCCCTCCCCTTGCGCCGCAGCCTCGATAGCATAGGCCGCGGTTTCAAATTTCACGCCGCTTGTGTGGTCAATGCCGTATAGGCCCGCAGCCTGGAGCCAGGTCGACCAGGCAATGCGGAAGTTGTCATGAATGAGCCTGTGGTGCCGCAGATCCTCGGGCGTCCGCAAAGGATGCTTTCTTTGGAGGAGCTCGGGACTGCAAATCGGAGAGACGTCCTCGTCCATCAATAATTCCGACGTCACGTTGTCGTAATTGCCTTCGCCATAGCGGATCGCGATGTCGATTCCATCCCTGACGAAGTCGGCGAGCACTCCGGACGTTGAGAGGCACACGTCGATATCGGGGTGGGGCCGATGAAACCGATGTAGCCGGGGAACAAGCCACCGTCCGGCAAAGCCATCGGACGTGCTGACATTCAGCACGCCGGACGATCGCGAAGCGGCGGTTGCCATCGTCGCGACGCTTATCCGATCCAGGGCCGCTCCTACCTCTGCTGCATAAGCCAGGCCTTCCGCCGTGAGCTCTACTGAGCGCGTCCCGCGATCGAACAGCCGCACGCCCAGCCCGTCTTCGAGATGGCGCACAGCTCGGCTAATCGCGCCGTGGGTCACATTGAGCTCGGCAGCAGCCTTCGTGAAGCTGAGATGGCGGGCAGCAGCGTCGAATGCGGGCAATGTCGTCAGGGGCGGCAGTCTACGAGCCATGGCAAAGCCTGTGAGTAACAGTCACATATGATCGACTATTCATCGTTTGTCGTCCAGCGGTGCAAGGCTCAAAATCCCCTCATTACAGAACATTTTTCGCGCTGTCCGAAGGCAGCGCCACGGAAAGAGAATGACAAGCCATGATGAATACTCACTCAAACACGGGGGACTGTGGCGGTGCGCCGTCATCTGCTCTTGGCCCGGCGGTTTCCTCCCTGCTCTCGACGATGAGCGGAATGACCACGGGCCTGCTCTTCGCTCTGCTGCACCGCGTGGCGATGCGGCGCATCGAGCGGTTTTCAGATCGTCGGCTCAACGATATCGGATTCGAGCGCGACTGGGACAGCTCGGTGATCCACCGGGTCCGATCGTCCGCACCCCGTGGTCTCACGCCCTGAAGGAGAAGCGATATGAAAGTCTACCCCCATCTCTGGTTCAACGGACGAGCCGAGGAGGCCATGGAATTCTTTATGTCCGTGTTCCGCGGATCCAAGGTCCTCGAACGCACGAAACTGCCCGACCCGGAACTGTCAGTCGTGCGGTTCGAGCTGCCAGGCCTGCCTGTAGCCGCCCTCAATGCCAACTCGTCTATCCCCTACAACGAAGCGTTCTCCTTTCTGGTGGAGACCGACGACCAGGCGGAGACGGACTACTATTGGAATGCCCTCATCGCCGACGGCGGCAAGGAACAGCCCTGCGGATGGCTGACCGACAAGTTTGGCGTCTACTGGCAGGTGTCGCCCAGTATTCTTCTCCGGATGATTGCCGATCCCGACCAGGCGAAGGCCAGCCGGGTGATGCAGGCCATGTACAAGATGAAGAAGATCGTCATCGCGGATCTGGAGCGCGCCTACCAAGGCTAACTACTATCGCAACGCTCCCCGACGCAAAACTCAACCCAAATCACAAGCTTATGGAGGCTCCCATGGCATCGCTTATGGAAAGAAAGTTATCGTAAATTGGCGGCAGTTCCGGCATTGGGCTGGGCGTGGCCGGCGCTGCGCTCGAGCGCGGTGCGGAAGTTGTGATCGTCGGGCGCGCTGAAGGACAAGCTCCAGGCAGCCGCTGGGACGCTTGCCGCAGGATCCCGCTTGCGCACCATGTCCGCCGATATGACACAGGAAGCCGAGATGAGCCGCCTATTCGGCGATATCGGCGCCTTCACCATCTGGTGTCGACGGCGGGCGCTGCACGGTTCGAATAAGGCCGTCGGGATACAAGCCGGGGTGTTTGACCTGCAAGCGTTCAAGAAACTCCCGCCAAGTTCGCCAAGGCTCCGCCTCGAACCATTCCGGGAGTTCAGCAGTGACGGCGAGTAGAGGATCGGGTCTGCGCCGCTCTCGCTTGGCTGCTGGCTTGGAACGGGCAGTCGGCTTCACTTCACCGCCACGCCAAGCTGCAACGGCGGTCTCGACACACCCACCCGACACATAGCCAACAAATCCCGCCATCCGCAACGATCGCAACTTGCGCTCCCAGCGCACGCGCTGCGCCGCCGCTTATTTCGACCAATGTCGCAAGGGCTGCTCCGCCGCGTTGCACAGCGGAGGCCGCAAAGGTGAGGATATCGACAGGACTGTCGGTGCTGCTTACCCTGAACGGGACGAGTATTTCCGTCATAAGGACCTATCCTCGTTAATTGGACAAGGTAAAAGCGTGAGTGCGTTGATTTCAGAGGGAAGTGCCCGGCTTCTAAAGAGCCGAGCCACCAAGTCGTTGCCCATAAGCAACGGTTTGCTCGTCGATGAACATGCGCTCCGACTGATATGCTGCTAAACCCTCCCGAAGTGAGCTTGCCCGCACCAAGTTTCGTTGCAGGGAAACTGCATCTGCGGCCGCCTTCGAAACTCCCATCGCGGTATGGGGTCGAGCAACAAAGGCCGCGTCTCCGACCAGCGCTACGGATTGGCCAACCATGCGATCAGCCGCGTAGTCAAAGATCGCCTGGATCGACGGCGTATTCTCTGCCTGAACGGCGAGCGCGAACGGTGTCGGCAGCATCGCCGCAGCATCCGCATGCAGGGCCTCCACCCGGCTTGTTACAATAGTGCCGCGCGGGAGGGAATAAGGATAGGCTGTTCCGTCACGATCGGTCAGGGTGCTTGCCAGCTCGGCGTCATTGACGGGGCGGTACCAGACCCAGTTGTAGCGCCTTTGTCCCGGCGTCGTTTCGCCGTTAGGGCCAGGTACTAGGTAGCCGAGAATATGCACACCGGACTGGATATAAAAGGCGAAACGATCGATCAGAATTGATGCTCCCGAAGGAAGTTCATTTTCAGGCAACAGTCCGCGCCAAGCGACATATCCCGCATATCGGTTATGCCAGTCCTCGTTGAGGGTCGCCCGAACCACCGAGCCGAGCCCGTCCGCACCGATCACCAAATCGGCTTTTTCGGATGAACCATTGGCAAAAACGATGGTAGCACCATCGTCGGCATCAATTACGGCCTCAACGGCACGTCCGGCTTGGTACCGTCCTTTTTCCAGACGTGCCAAGACTTCAGAGTAAAGAAAGTCCCACGAAATCTGCATCTGTGGCATCGACAGCTTCTGGGCGACCGAGCCATCGGCATTGAAGTAGATCCGTTCGCGGGCGATCACGCCGACATTGGCAGCGTGATCCGCGCCGATCATCCTCAGCATGTGAAAGACGTCTTCCTGGGGCACCAGTCCCGCTCCGCGTCCGGCAAGTCCGGAGTGAGAGCGCTCGTAAACAACCACATCATGACCGTCAATTTGCAACAGAATTGCGGTGAACAGGCCCGCGAGCGAGCCACCGACAACGCGAATACGCAATGGTTTCATGATTAGCGTCCTTCTTGTTCGCTGAAGGCAGCGCCTGAGCGTCGGTTGCCGAGGACCAGAACCAAAAGCGCGATGAGGGCGAGCATTCCACCCAAGATGCTGACGCCGGTCCATTCTCCTTGACTCCACGCGACGGTAGCGACTGCCGAACCAAATGAGCCACCAAGGAACATGCCCGTCATGAAGATGGTATTCAGACGGCTACGGGCTTGCTGGTCGAGCGCATAAATGAGGTGCTGGTTCGAGACGAGCGCACTCTGGATACCGAAATCCAATACGATGACGCCGACGATTAGACCGGCAATCGCGCCCCAAAGACCGAACACCACCCATGCAACCAGCGTCAGGATAGCACCACACCACACCACGAAGGACGGGCCATGCTTGTCGGCGACGCGACCGGCGAGCGGTGCTGCGAAGACGCCCACGGCGCCAACAATGCCGAACAGACCGGCCACATCGGCTCCAAGATTGAAACGCGGTCCCTGGAGGTAGAGTGCCAGAATAGTCCAGAACGCCGTGAACGAGGCAAACAGAGCAGCTTGAACGAATGTCGCCGTGCGCAGCGTTGGCAAGCGTGTCCAGAGATGTGCGAGCGAGCGGAGCGCCTTACCATAGGGCATGCTGGAGGTTGTTCGGTGATGGGGCAAAGTCACGAACATCAAGACGGCGGCGACCAGAGCCAGCGGTACCCCGATCCAGAACATTTCACGCCAGCCGCCGTGCTCTGCGACAAAGCCGGACAACGTGCGGCTGAAAAGGATCCCTGACAGCACGCCGGCCATGACAGTGCCTATCGTGGCACCGCGCTTTTCCGGTGTTGCCAGTGACGCCGCAAACGGAACAATCTGCTGCGCCACCGTGGCGCTCGCGCCAACGACGAGCGAGGCCATGACCAACATCCAGGCTGTCGGCGCAATTGCAGCCAGAGCCAAGGCGACAGCCAGCACGACAAACTGACCGACGATCAGCGGTTTGCGATGGAGGATATCGCCCAGCGGCAGCAACAGAAACAGGCCGAGCGCATAACCGAGTTGGGTTGCGGTCGGGATCAACGTCGCCGCGGACTGCCCAGGAAACTCCGCCTCGATTATACCGAGCATCGGCTGGTTATAATAGATATTGGCAACAGCGATACCGCTGGCGGCCGCCATGGCCAGCAGGCCGAGTTTACGGGTTCCTTTGGCGGTCACGTCACTGGGTAAGGGTGATGCTTTCGAGTTTTGTAAAGTTTTCATTTCGATGTCTCTCCAGGGTGGTTTCGTCAGCCACTTTTCTATAATTTAATCTTAATCAGTTTTAGTGGGTCCGATTGTTTGGCCCGAATATCGAGACTCGTTATAATGAATACCGATGATTTGCGCGTTTTCACCACTGCCGTCGACGCTGGCAGCCTTGCAGAAGCAGCCCGCCGGCTGGGCATCCCGGCCATGGCTGCAAGCCGTCGGCTGGCTGCGCTCGAAACATCGCTCGGCATACGGCTGATGCACCGCACCACCCGCGCGTTGTCGCTGACACCAGAAGGCGAAACCTTTCTGCCCTATGCCCGGTCGATCATCGACAATGAGCAGGAGGCCACATCGCGGTTGAGGTCCGATGGCCGGGGCGCGGGCGGATTGCTGCGCGTTTCGGTATCCGCGGCCTTCGGCCTTACATTTGTGGCGCCGCTTGTGCCCCGTCTGCTGATGGAAAATCCCGAGCTGCGCATCTCGCTCGACGTTACCGACACACTTCCTGATCTGGTCGCGACTGGTATCGATCTCGCCATCCGCATTGCTCATTTGCGCGACAACAGCTTGATCGCTCAAAAACTGGCCGACAATCCGCGGCTTCTGGTAGCAGCACCCGATTATCTTCAGCGACGTGGCCAGCCGGCTTTCGTGGGTGATTTGGCTTTGCACGATTGCCTTCCGCTTAACGGCATTAGTCATTGGACGATGCGGGACGAGAGGGCGCCGGAAAGTGAGCGGGAAAAACATATCCGCGTTCATGCGCGTTTTTCATCGAGCAGTATTGCCATCTGCCATGCCGCCTGCCTGGCGGGCGGCGGCATTGCGTTATTGTCGCACTGGGCCGTCCGCGATGACCTGCGGGCGGGCCGGCTTGTGGCTGTCACTCTCGCCGACGGCGCGCCAGAGAACATGCCAATCTGGGCAGTGTATCCCACCACGCGGCTGGTCTTGCCTAAGGTGCGGGTATTCGTCCTGGCACTGCAGGAAGCCTTCGCCGCCTATGCTGATCAAGGGGGCCAAGTCGCAACTTGATCTGCTAGAGGGTTACAATCGCGGCTCTTACTTTCTCGGCAGTGATCGGCATGTGAGTGAATCTGACACCGGTGGCATCAGCCAGTGCATTCGCAAGTGCTGCGGAAGCTGGGCCTTGTCCACACTCGGCTACGCCCAGGAAAGGCTTTCCCGGCTGCTGCTGGACGGTGACAGCAATCTTTTCAGGTACGTCGCGGAAGCGTAAAATTGGATAGGTGCTCCAATCGAAGGCTGTGCGCAGAGTGCCGTCATTGCCCGATGCTTCGCGGGTGCACCAGCTCAACGATTGAATAATCGCCCCTTCAACTTGATTATGGACACCGTCCGGAGAAACGACCTCGCCGCAGTCCACATCAGCCTGGACCCTTCGAACTGTCAGGCGACCCGTGTCGCGCTCGACTGTGATTTCCATGAACACGGCGCAATAGGCGCCCAGATTTTTGTAACGCGCGAACGCCATGCCGAACCCTTGCAGCGGCGAAGTTTTCTTGCGAGTTTTCCAGCCGAAGGCTTCCGAGGCGGTCAGCATGACGCTTCGTGCTCGGTCGTCGGCCATGTGAGCCAACCGCATATCCAGCGGATCCACTCCAGCCTTCAACGCAAGTTCATCAAACATGCTTTCGATAGAAAACACGTTCAGGTGCGCTCCGAGCGACCTCAGCGCGGAAACCCGTATCGGCATGTCCTTGATGAAGTGGTAGATGACATGCGTGTTTGGCAAATCGTAGAGCGGGTTCGAGTTGCGGCTGCCGTCGCCTTCCGGCATTGGGATCGGCTTGCCCTCCGGAATAGGAAACGATTGCGCCACCTCGTTTCCAACAAGCACGCCGCCCGCCCCGACCGGCCGGTTGTTGTGAGGATTGCTCCAGACATCGTAGTTCCATTTGACGATCCGGTCGCCGGCATCGATGGCGGCGTCGACTTCCGTCACCATTCCCGGACCAAGTGGTTCCCAGCCGAACTCTTGCTCTCGCATCCATTGTAACCGGATAGGCTTGCCCGGCATCGATGCGGCAATCAGGGCAGCTTCCGCAGCAACGTCATCCGCGCCGTTCTGTCCATAGCAACCGGCGCCTTCGACGTGGATGGCGCGTATGGTTTCTATCGGGCGATTGAGAAGCTCCGCGGCCACACGCCTGACGTCAAACGTCCCCTGACTGTGTGTCCATATTGTTAGCTGATCGTCTTGCAGCCATGCCAACGCGCAGGAGGGTCCAATCGACCCATGGCTGATCCAGTTTCTGGTAAAACTTTGGCTGACAGAATGCTTGGGGTCAGCAGTCGGTGTACTCGTATCCAGTATGACGATGTCGCGTGCAGGCAGCGCCTTCAATGTCTCGGCGACTCCTCCCGAGGGAAGAGGTTCGTTCGCGGCCGTGTACGGTAAGGCTTGCAGTCTCCGCATCAGCTTGACAGCATCCCACTCGCGCCGGGAGACGACTGCCGCAAAATCGCCGTTGCGGACAAACTTAACAACGCCGTCCATAGCTTCGATTTCGCTATCCGGCGGAAGCTTCAGCCGTGTGCCTATGCTTGGACCGCGAATGACCCGGGCATGCAGCATTCCCGGCAGGCGC
The DNA here is from genome assembly GCF_047304155.1 of Rhizobium sp. Rhizsp42. Lineage (NCBI taxonomy): Bacteria > Pseudomonadati > Pseudomonadota > Alphaproteobacteria > Hyphomicrobiales > Rhizobiaceae > Rhizobium > Rhizobium sp. Rhizsp42. The sequence goes on from NZ_JBGLYS010000046.1 coordinate 19,811, forward strand.
ATGTCCTGTATGAACGCCTCCCCCCCGGTCGTCTTTGCCGGGATATCCAGCCTCGGTAGGTTGAAACCCATCGTCCGAAACTGGCCTTTCTGGCGAAGAGGTGCATTGGGCAGCGCTTCCACATGCAGCGATACCGCCGCGGCAATCTCGCCATACCCAAAGCTGCGGCCATCGGCTGCGACAATGGTTCCATTCCCCTTTGTAGCAACATCGGCCTCTGCGACCCCGAGCGTTGCGGCGGCTTTCGCGAGCAGGAGCATGCGCACGTTTGCAGCAGCGTTGCGGATCGCGGTGCCACTGTCCTGCATGGAATGACTGCCTGCCGTCAGCCCTTCGTCCGGTGTGCGCAATGTATCGACCGTAACAAGTGTGACTTTGGAAGGAGGAAGATCGAGTTCTTCCGCAGCTACCTGCGTCAACGCTGTCCGTATTCCCTGTCCGAGCTCGGCCTTACCCGTGAAGACGGTGGCTTTCCCGTTTTGATCGAGCTGTATCCAGGCGTCAAGATAGGGCCAGGATTTCAGGCTGCCTGGCAGGTCGGCATTGACAATAGCCGGGCCGGCGCCCCCTTCTCCGCCTCCGGCCAACTGGGCTCGTGCAGGTCTTGCGAGAGCGAATGCTACCGCGATACCGCTGGCCGCCAGAAAAGATCGTCTGGTGATCGCGCTCATCTGGCCACTCCTGCCATGACGTCGCTGGCGCGCCGGACGGCGCGGAGGATCCTCGCATGGGTGCCGCAACGGCAGAGGTTGGGTTGCAGATGGTCGCGGATTTCATCATCGCTCGGATTGGGGATCTTGTCCAAAAGGGTCTGCGCACGCATGATCATGCCAGCGATACAGTAACCACACTGCGCGGCTTGCTCATCCTGAAACGCCTTTTGCAAAACGCCTGGAGCGTCGACAGAGCCGAGGCCTTCAATCGTTCGAACCGACCTTTCGCCAATCGCGCCTAGCGGAGCGAGGCAGGAAAAGACTGCCTTGCCGTCGATATGAACAGTGCAGGCGCCGCACTGCCCAAGCCCGCAACCGTATTTGGCGCCGTTGAGTTCCAGATCGTTCCGCAGCACGTAAAGAAGCGGTGTATCTGTGTCGCTATCGACCTGGTGTCTCTTTCCGTTGACCGTGATCGATGTCGTCATTGTGCGTTCTCCTTGCGAATATCGCGAACGGTGTCTTCAAGAGGCGGCCAGGGTGGTTGCGTTGTGAAGCGCGATCGGCCGTAGGCCAGCAGGTCCGCGATCTGTCTATCGGTGAGATTGTCGGCAAACGACGGCATGAACGGAGCGTCGCTGGACGGATCCCTTATGCCCTGCAGGACGGCCTGAACCGCATTGCGGGGGTCTTTCGCGTTCATGTCCGACGTCTCTGAAAGCAGCGGGCGCCCTTGCCTGCCCATCGGCGCGGATGGCTCGTGACATCCGCCACACGCACCATCGAACAGGTTTGTCCGAGCGTCCGGCAGCCCAGCGATGGCGGGCGGCGTCACCGTCGAAGACGGCGTGGTACCGGAATGAATTGTCGTATTGATGTAAACGGCAATCGCCCGTACGTCGGCATCGTTGAGCCTCGACAGGCCCTCGGTCACTGGCCCCATCGGGCCAGCTGCCGTGCTGTGGCCCTTCGCAGTCCCGGTTTTCAGATAGGCTTGAAGCGTATCGACGTTCCAGCGATCAGCTGACGGGTTGGAAGCGTCCAGAGGTGGCGCGTTCCAACCTTCCGCAACACCCCCAGCAAACTCGTCCGCCCACTTTTCCCCGCCCAGGATGTTTCGGGGCGTGTGGCAACCTCCGCAATGGGCGAGCCCGTCGACCAGGTATTTTCCACGGTTCCATTCGCTGCTTTCCATGGGTTCGGAGACCGTCGCTTCGTGCCGCAGAAACAACAGTTTCCAGCCGGCAAGAAGTGGACGAAAGCCCAGACCAGGGAGAAGTTCGTTTGGAGGAGCGCTCTCCTTGACCGGCTCGCGGCTCATTAGAAACGCGTAGATAGCATCGAGATCTGCATCTGTGACGCGCGTGAAATGTTCATAGGGAAGTGCTGGATAGAGATGGCTGCCATCGCGGGCGACGCCCTCCTTCATCGCGCGGCGAAACGCATCTGCCGACCAGTTGCCGATCCCAGTTTCAGGATCCGGCGTGATGTTGTTGGAATAAAGAGTTCCAAATGGCGTAGTCAACGGCCGCGAACCGGCAAGCGCCGGGCCGTCATCGGCGGTGTGGCAGACGATACAGTCGCCTACGGTCGCCAACTGCTCACCCTTGCGGATCAGAGCCGGCGGAATCGAAGCCCGATCAGGGGGCGGGATTCTCGAAAGTTCCGGTTCGTAGGCGATCCACCCAAAGACCCCAAAGCCCACGGTGATCGCGAGGCCAAGGATTGAGGCCCCCGCCTGCAGTGTGCGTTTACTGTAATGCATATGGACTTGCCTCTGTATTACGAATGCAGGCGACGATCTGTCTGACAGCATCGCTGTGGCAGGCGCAAAGACTGAGCGCACCGTTGCCTCGGCATCCATGCCGTCATCCAGAAATCGATTTGTGAAGGTTTAACAGCCTCGGCGGATGGCGAAATCGCACTTTGGTTTGAACGACCTATACCTCGGTTTAGGACCGACCTCGCTTTTTCAGTCAGCCGTTTCCCGCACCGGTTTCGGCAGCCGCGTGGATGAGGGCTGGATAGTCCACATATCCGCGACTGTCGCCGCCGAAAAACGTTGAACTGTCAGGCTCGTTCAAGGGAGCTCTCGTGCGCAAGCGATCCGGAAGATCAGGGTTTGCGATGAACAGCCGTCCGAATGCGATAACATCGCCGCGTCCCTCGGCAATTGCTGCCTGGGCTTTCTCGTAAGTGAAGCCACCCGCCAAAATCAGGGGGCCTTTGAACCGCTCGCGAAGCAGTTTCATGATGCTGTCCCAACGAGGGTCGTAATTCTCATCGAGAACGGTTCCGACAATTTCCGGCTCCACCAGATGAAGATATGCAAGGCTGCGTTTGCTGAGCTCTTCGGCAATGTAGCCAAATGTTTCTTCCGGAGTGTCGTCTCCCATCCCCATGAAACGCCCCATTGGCGTCAAACGGACACCCACCCTACTGGCACCAATTTCCTTGGAGATTGCATCGGTGACTTCCAGAAGCAGCCGCGCGCGGTTTTCTGTCGAGCCGCCATATTCATCCATGCGATGATTGCTGTTGCTGTTGATGAACTGGTCCAAGAGATAGCCGTTGCCCGCATGGATCTCCACGCCGTCCATACCGGCAGCGATAGCGTTCCGGGACGCTGTGACATAGTCGGCAATGATCGTCTTGATGCCACTTGTGGTCAGTTCCTGCGGCTCCGGGATCTCTCCCCAGACGCCCTTGCCCGTTTCATCAACAATGAACGTTTTTCCAGGCACCGGCATTGTGGTCGGGGCCACCGGCAGCCCGCCGTTCGGTTGGAAGCTTGGATGAGAGACGCGTCCGACGTGCCAGAGTTGTTGGAATATTACCCCGCCCTCTTCGTGAACGGCTTTGCTGACCTCAAGCCAGCCGGCGATTTGCTCAGGCGTATAGATACCCGGCGTCCAGGCGTAACCCTGTGCTTGCTGCGAGATTTGCGTCGCCTCGGTAATGATCAGGCCGGCGCCCGCACGCTGACGATAATATTCCACATTCATCGTGGTCGGCACGTTACCTGGTTGCCCGGCGCGAGAACGGGTCAGGGGTGCCATCGCAATACGATGACGCACGGTTAGCCCTGCTATTTCTATAGGAGAAAAAATGTTGGCGTTCACGGCTTTGTCTTTCAATTTGAAGTTTTGATGCATGGCCCGAGACCTGCAATCTAACTTCACAACGATCGACGCTGTAGTGGTTATAAATGATCAGCCGGCATATCGGTTTCCGTTACAATGATGCCGGTGCCCCTTTTCAGTCCGACAGTAGGCACCAACATTTCCCTGGCTCTAACCATGCCGGCAGTCGCGTCGGAAAGAAATCCGGCCTATGAAACACCGATCGCGCCGATTGACAGAATCCCCTCCTTTGCCGACAGGCAAATTCTGCCTGCCCGTTTTCATTGGTGATCCATACTATAGCTGGCCGATTTGGAGCGGTGGTGAGGGCATATTTGACATGAATAACTCTTTACTCGCTTTCACTTCGGGGACTCGTCGAGCAAGGTGCGCGCCAGCGGCACGACCTTTGATCCATAAAGTTCAATGCTCTGCATAAGTTTGTCGTGATCCATGGGACCAGCAGAATACTTCATCTGGAACCGTGATATCCCAAGCGTCCGGACGGTGGTTGCGATCTTTTGGGCCACGGTCTCCGCCGATCCCGCATACAGCGAACCATGTTCGATCTCGTTCTCAAAATCCTGCTCGGTCACCGGCGGCCAGCCACGTTCCTTGCCGAGCCGGTCCCGGATCTTCTTGAAATGTGGGAACAGGTCACGGCGAGCCTGCTCATCGCTTTCGGCTATATAGCCTGGTGAATGGACGCCAATAGCGCCGAGCGTTCTCCCAGCTTGGTCGGAAGCCTTTTTGTAGAGCTCGACATAGGCACAAACCGGGCTGGATCGCCACCGATGATGGCCAGCATCAGATTCATATCATACCGGACTGCACGTATGACGGACTCCGGGCTACCGCCGACACCGATCCAGGTTTTAAGCCGACCGTCTCCGATGGGCGGATAGATGCGCTGATCCTCCAGCGGCGCGCGCCAGTCACCGCGATAATTGACGACGTCTTTGGAGACGATCTCCGAGAACAGATCGAGTTTCTCTTTAAACAGTTCCTCGTATTTCGACAGGTCGTAGCCGAAGAGTGGGAAGGACTCGATAAACGAACCGCGGCCGAGAATGACTTCGGCGCGCCCGTTCGAAATCGCATCGAGTGTCGAGAACCGCTGAAACACACGGATCGGGTCGTCTGAACTGAGAACGGTGACGGCGGAGCCGAGCCGTATCTTGCTGGTCTGAGCCGCAATGGCAGCCAACACCACCTCCGGCGCGGAGATGGCAAAATCCTTGCGGTGGTGTTCGCCGACACCGAAGAAGTCGATGCCGTGCCGGTCAGCCAGAACTGCCTCTTCGACCACATTGCGGATCACCTGCGGCTGCGCAAGCAGGTCTCCGTCAGGGCCTGTTGTGACATCGCCGAACGTATCGAGGCCGAATTCCAAGGGTTGTGTCATGATATGTTCCAATCGGATAAAAGAAGACGTTGTTAGCGCACAGCTGGGAGTGACGATGAGGGCGAGCCGGATCCTGCTGACGAGGTCGCATTTTTCGTCCACGGCCACTGGCCATCGATCTCGGCTTCAAGGGAAAAACTGAGAAATGTCCGGATGAGCACGATCAGTCCGAGAAGTCCGACGCTTTCCCAGGTCAGTGGTGCGATGATGGTCGCTATGATGTCAGCACCGATCAGGATCTCCAGTCCCAACAAGATCCCGCGGCCGAGATTGGCGCGGTAGCGCTCATAGGCCTCGCGTTGGTCGATCGAGAAGACATCCCTGATGTATCCGACGGTTGCGACCAGAACGCCGACCAGGATCACACCCACGCCGAAGAATTCCAGACCGGTAGCCAAGGGCTTGAGAATGGGTGCTATCAGGTTGGCGATACCGCTTGCCTCACTGCCGATATCCATGATGATTTCCTCTTCAATTCAACAGAGCAGAAGCTGGTAAGGTTTCAGGATTCGGCCGCGGCGCTGCTTGCAAACAGAGCGACGACCGCTATGACAGCAGGCAGGGTGAAAGCGACAGCCGGTGCGTACATGTAGCCGACGGCACCAAAGCCGCAGCCAAGGGCAAAAGTCGCCACGGCAGCCGCCATCTTCTTTATCCGCGCCTTGGCCGTTGCAACCTCGTCGGCTTTCGGATCGGCCAGAATGTCGGCAAGATCCAGCATGATTTGCGTGGTCGTGCCGGTCATCAGTGTCGATGGCGGCGCTTTCGACAGATGCGCCTTGTGAAGCCCGTTCTGAATGGCCATCGCGGAAACCAGCGCCATGCCGACCGTAAGAGTGGCGACGCCTTCGTCTGCCCGGAACGGACCGTGATAGAGCGCGTAGGCGGCAACGCCGACGAATAGCAAGAGCTTGACCACAAGCATCGGACGGATCGGCGAGCGATTTTGGCTCGGCAGTTTCAGGCAGACCAGCCGTGAGGCAAAGACGACCAGGCAGAACACCGGCAGTGCCAGGAGTTTTGACCATGCGCCATCCAGACCGTGCGCCATGCTTGCGCCAAGCGTCACGAAGTTACCCGTGACATGCGCGGTAAACAGGCCGGACAGCGACAGGAAGCCAAGGGTATCGACATAACCGCCGTTGAAGCTCAGGAGGGTCGGAAGGGGGGGAGTTTTCATCGCTGTTCTCTTATCTAAAATCTGGTATCGCGATGTTCTGTCTCGCGATATGCCCCAGTTTTGCCCGCAAATCCTCCGTTCAACAATTGTATCAATAGTTTCGAATTTATTGCGCCGCGCGACATAATGAAAAGGGCGACCGAAGCCGCCCTGCCATTTGTTCTGATGCTGGTATCGTTATGCAGTACCTGGCCGATTGATCGTCAGGAAATGACGGACGACCGGCTTTTCGGGTCCGACATGGTAGGTCAGAACCTTGCCCTTCAGGTCGGCGTCGGCATTGGAAACCCGCTTGTGCTGGCGAAGGTGCTCGGCCCAGGATTCCACCATGAACCATTCGACGATCTTTTCCGGATCGGCACTGTCTTCGGTGACACCCCATCCATAGGCTCCGTCGCGGCGCCGTTCCTGGGAGAGTGTATCGAGCGCATGCAGGAAGGCGCTGCGATGCTGCTTCTCGACCTTGTATTCGATCAGGATCAGGACCGGACCACGATCATGGGCAAAAGGGCTCGGCAACGAGCGGCTCGGGCCAATGGTTGGACGGTACCATGTCGGCATCGCCGGCCGGAAGCTTGATACGGTGCATGATGAAGCCTGCCACGAGAAGACCGGCCGCACCGATGAGCAGGGTCGTCTGGATGCCGACCGCCGTACCGATGGCGCCCCAGCCAAGGCTCCACGACCACGCACCCAGTTCGGGAGCACAGCCTGCGCGGCGCCATTCAGTGTCGTCAGCGCGGTGATCCATGCGCCACCAAGGAAGAGAAGCGCAACGATGGCGACGATCTTTGGCGGAGCGAGCGCCGCGGGGCTTGTTGGGCAACAGCGGTGTCGACCATTCGTGGTCCGTCAGTTCGTAGCGACGACGCGTCATCAAATGCGTCCTTATTCGGAAGCCTTGAACAACGACAGGCGATAGACACCAAGCATTTTATGAGTTTACGCCGTACAATCCAATGTTCCCGACGTAAGCCGTGAGGCATGCTCCCTTTTTTCAATTTCGAGGTCAATCGATCCAATTGGCTGCGGGATTTCGGTCTTACGGAAAAAGAGACCTGACGTCGTGATGGAAGCCAGCGTGTTCGGTTGCAGCGAAATCGTTTCGACGCCTCTCGTCAGCTGCAGCCTACCTCGCGGTCAGGTCGAGAGCCACGCCTTGTTGGCGATGAGATCGCCAACATTAACATCGGACCAGTTCTCTTGATCCAGCGTGAACTTGGCCTGATTAGTGGTCCGGGCCACATGCCAGTCGTCGTCAGCGGCCTTCGCCGCGTTGGAAAGAAATATGAGTTTATTTAAAACATAACGAAAAACAACGACATGGACCTCCCCTCAAAATTAACGGGGATATGACCACATGCCGCAGTTGAGATTAATTATAGAAACTTCAGCTTGGTGTGAGACCGTACGAAATAGTCGGCTCCGACGTGAGCGTGGTCTTTGAACCTTTAACAGGCTGTTGAAGAAGTCAGTCGCGTTCGCACACGAAGCCGGAATCGTCTCCGTTGTGGATATAGATATGCCCGACAAGGCGTCCAGCGGAGCCAAGTGCTGCCCATCCGCGACCACAGACCGGGTCATTCTCGTCTTGTCTTTCCCACGAGAACTCCGCACAGGCTGATCCACTTCGCGCGCTATACCGGACATCGAGAAAGCCCTTGAGAGCAACGAATGCGATTTCGCCGTCGGCCGTGCCCTGGAATGACAGATGTGCCTCTTCCACGAGATCGAGCGCGTCATTGTCCCAGTTGTCCATCTCGACGATGCGCCAACGACCGGCAAAGGCCCTGGCGAAAGCAGGAACTCTCGCCATCAGCTTGTCTCCGTCATGAGCTTCGGCAGCCGCACAAGATTGTAGGCGGCGGCCGCGAAGGTGAAAGCCCATCCGGCGCGGCCGCGCCCGCGCAACTTCGTCTTGTCTTGCTCCGCGACGGTTTTGATCCCGCCGAACGCCTCCGCGATGCGCTTGCCCATGCGCAAGGTGACCCCGTAGCCAGGATGGCGCGTCGTTCGTCCGTCGATAGCCGAGCGGCGACCATTGACGTTCTGCGCGACATGCGGGTTCACCTTCATCGACCGAAGATCTTCGACGACGTCCTTTGTGTCATGGGCCCTGTCGGCACCCAGCGTGATCGCTTTCGTCCGCCCGGTGAAGGGCCCGATCATGTGCGGCGACGCTACCCGTTCAGCATAACCGCTGGCCTCTGTTAGTCGCGCATCGACCAGCAGGCCATGGCGGTTTTCCATCAGCCCGTGCCCCATGAAGCACATCTTGGCCTCCTTGCCTTTGCCTGTCCTATAAAGCTTTGCATCTGGATCAGCCGTTGAAGCATGCGTCTCGTTCGAACGCCTTTCGCCATGAAAGTCTGCTTCCACATTCCGACCGCCGCCATCCGATGGTCCGCCCGAGCCATTCCTCGGCCTGAAGCTCTTGATCGACGCCCAGGCTTCGATCAGCGTGCCATCGACGTAGAAGTGGTCCGTTGATGGTAGCCACTCTACCTTGGGCGGCGAAAGGGTCGTACCCAAGAGCGGCGATGTCGCCTTTCAGCAACCGGTCGCGGTTCTTTGAAAAGAACCGAATGGTTCCGAGCTGGATCGTCAAAGCCAATCTCCACAAACCAGCTGAACACAAGGTCGTATTCCGGCCGTTCCATCAAAAGCCGCTTCGAACGGCTTGAATAGAAGGCTTGCAGAAGCATTGCCCGCAGAAGCTTCTCAGGAGCGATCGATGGCCGTCCAATCGGTGAATAGAGTGCCGCGAACTCGCGTTCCAACGAAACGAGCGCTTCGTTCACGATCTGCCGGATGGCCCGTAAAGGATGATCCTTTCGAACCCGATCCTCCAGATCGACATAGCTGAAGAGTTGACCTGTCCTCGCATTGCCGCCGCGCATCCATCAACTCCAAATAGCCATACCGAGAGTGAATCACGACAAGAGCATATATGCCAGCGCCTTTCTCAACAGCCTGCCAGTTTTCTACTCGGCGACTCATTGCAACTAGCGTCGAGGCTACGCGGAGCGTCGCTTATTCAGCCATCGCAAGACACGTATCTCTTCATCGTCCAGCCAAGTGAGTAGTCGGATGCTCCTCGTTTTCAACTTGAAAATGTCCTTCAACTGGCCCGCTTCGAAATCTTGAAAAACCGCGGGGTGTATGTAGGAGGAGCGGCACACGGACCGAGTGTTTACAAGCTTGGCGGCCACGTGATCGATCGCTTCGTTCACCTGACGAGCCAGCGCTCGGTTGGTGGTAGCCTTCTCCACACCGGCGAGGGCCTCAACCGCCATGCATGTCGCGCCCCAGGTTCGAAATTGTCGGGAGGTGAAATCCTCGCCAGCGACTTCCTTGATGTATGCATTCACGTCGTTGGACGATATCTGCCGACAACCTCCATCGTCGCAAACGTACTGGAAGAGATGCTGGCCGGGTAGTTCCTGTAGTTTCCGCACGACATTGGCGATCCGTCGGTCGCTATGAGCTAAATTCCATTCCTTTCCCGATTTCCCCTTGAACCGAAACCTCACGCTGCCTCCTTCAACGTTGACGTGGCGGTTTCTAAGCGTCGTCAGCCCGAACGACCTGTTCGTCTCGGCATAGGCGGCGTTGCCGACCCGAATATACAGGTTGTCGAGCATCCAAACGACCGTCGCGAGCGCTTTATCCATGTTGAGTTTTCGCGAACGCAGGTCAGTGTCAACCCTTTCGCGAAGATCCGGCAAACGGTTGGCAAACGCCGCAAGTCGCTCAAATTTCGCCTTTCCACGCTCCGCGTGCCAATCTGGATGGTAGCGATACTGGCGACGTCCTCGTGCGTCGGTGCCAACCGCCTGCAGGTGAGAGAATGGGTTAGTCGAGATGACGACATTGGTGTAGGCCGGGGGTATCGCCAGCGCGTTAAGGCGAGCCACTTCCGAACCCTCGGTGATCCTACGACCATCGGGTCCGTAGTATCGAAATCCTCTTTCGCCCTGTCGGCGGGTTATCCCGGTTTCAAGTCCCGCAATATAGACTAGACCGGAGGACAGTTTCGCCTCGGCTACCGTGGTATCGATTTTGGTTATTACGGTGTCCATTCCGCTAAAACTCAAATCTGATAGCTAGGTTCCCTACGACCTCCGTCAGGACGAGATCATTGCGGACATGCAGTTTTCGTTGGCATCTCACACGGGATCCGCCGTTATCTCTGTTGGGACACTGTGTGCCATGGCAGGGGAGGGTCATATTGAATGACGCCGCGGATCAAACCCATATTGTTCGCTAGAACATAATCTCAGTGGCCGAAGTCGGCCTTACCGAACTCTCCCGCGCCGGGCGTTGCGCCCAAGACCAAGGACCTCGTCACCGAGGCGGCTAGCCGCACATGTTCCAGATTCAAGCGAGCAAGCTTGCTCTCAAGCGTTCGCGAGATGCGTCGACCAAGAGCTTTCCTCAGCAGATGATCACCGATCCTGCGAAAACCACGGAAGAATGTTGGCCCGCGCGTCATGCGCAATCGGTGAATCCCGAGGCAAGATTAGGCCGGAACCAAAGCGTTCGTTGCACATTCTATGGCCGTAAACAGCCGGATTGAATTCGGTGTCGTGCATCGCCTTCAATCATACAGGACACCTCCACTTCCCACGCCCACGAGATACGATCATGGATGAGAACAGAAACGATTGGACCGCAACTCGAGCTTATTCCCTCTGGGAGCAGGCAGGACGTCCCTTCGGCCAGGACGAAAGACATTGGGCGCAAGCCGTACTTGAGAGAGACCTCCTTGAACGTACCCGCGCTTCGAGCGATGGCGCTGAGGTAATTTCTCGCGCGCGGCAAAACGAGCGTTCTGGTCATGGTGCGAAACATAGTATTCTAATTGTGGAGGATGAGCCGCAGCTCCGCTATAGCTTCGTCGATTTTTTTGACGAAGCTGGACATAAGACGTTTGAAGCAGGCAATGCCGACGAAGCATTGGTGCACCTCAGGAACAACGAGATCAACACCCTCTTCACGGACGTCGACATGCCTGGGAGCCTGGACGGCCTTGGTTTGGCGGCAACGGTTCGATCTAACTGGCCAAGCATCAAGATAATCGTGACGTCGGGTCTTATCACACTCGCGCATTATGATGAGGAGCTCGGCGTCTCGTTTCTCGCGAAACCCACCTCGGCTTTCGAATTGCTCGAGTTGATCGCCACGAACACCCAAAAGGCATAGGTCAGTGCATTCGGGTCTGGGGGGATGCTCCGATGGAGCGCTCCTCCGGATGACAAGGTTGGTTTTGTCGATCCCCCCAAGCTTCCCATGAATCCGTCCGGTAGCAGACAGGAACAAACGTCTCGCGGCCAAGTTAGCTTTCGTCTCCCATCGAAGGCGCGGCTAAACCAGCAACTTGCATGCAGGGAGAGAACAAACCAACGGAGGATATCATGGCAACGACCAAGACACTCGATGACCTTTTTCTCGATACACTCAAGGACATCTATTTCGCGGAGAAGCAAATCCTGAAGGCTCTGCCAAAAATGGCCCGTGCCGCGCAATCCGAGGAAGGCAAGACCGGATTTCTTCAGCACCGCGACGAGACGCAAGGACAAATCGATCGGCTCGAGCAAATTTTCGACCTCCTGGGGAAATCTGCCCGTGGAAAGACCTGCGAAGCGATTCAGGGCATACTGGCCGAGGGCGAGGAGATCATTGATGAGTTCAAGGGCTCACCGGCGCTCGATGCCGGCCTGATTTCATCGGCGCAGGCCGTCGAACATTATGAAATTGCCCGTTATGGCACCTTGATCGCATGGGCAAAACAGCTCGGTCTAAAAGAAGCTGTCCCGCTGTTGGAAGCCACACTGGCCGAGGAAGAGGCAACGGATCGGAAGTTGACGCAGCTTGCTGAATCACGGGCCAACGCGCCTGCCAAGGGCAAGGCTGCTTGACACCATAAAGCGGAAGTACGAGGGGGCCGCCGGCAAGGCGGCCTCTTCGCAGTTGTCTGATTTTTACCAAGGGACATCAACATGGCCAAACGCCCAGCGAAATCCGCATCCATCTCCCCTGATGGGACGATCCATATCAACGACCAGCAGCTTCACCGAGGCGATGGAGGTGAACTCCATCAGTTCGCCGAGCAAGGACAGGATATCCTCACCACATCGCAGGGCGGGCCGGTCGCCGACGATCAAAATTCGCTCCGCATAGGTCCACGCGGGCCACTTCTAGTGGACGATTTCCATTTCCGTGAGAAGATTTTCCACTTCGATCATGAGCGTATTCCCGAGCGTGTCGTTCATGCTCGTGGCTACGGTGCGCACGGCTTCTTTGAGACGTATGAATCTCTGTCGGACATCACGCGCGCGGATGTATTTCAACGCGCGGGCGAGAAAACGCCCGTATTTGTTCGGTTTTCAACGGTGGCCGGCAACAAGGGCTCCTCGGATCTCGCGCGCGACGTCCGCGGCTTCGCGGTCAAGATGTATACGAAGGAAGGCAACTGGGATCTCGTCGGTAACAATATTCCCGTCTTTTTCATTCAAGATGCCATTAAGTTTCCCGACCTTGTCCATGCCGCTAAGCAAGAACCGGACCGAGCGTTCCCTCAAGCCCAGACCGCTCACGATAATTTCTGGGATTTCATTAGCTTAACCCCAGAGAGCATGCACATGGTCATGTGGATCATGTCAGATAGGACGATCCCCCGATCGCTCCGTTTCATGGAAGGTTTTGGGGTTCACACCTTCCGTTTCGTGAACGCCGAGGATAAATCCACATTCGTCAAGTTCCACTGGAAACCGAAACTGGGCCTGCAATCGGTCGCTTGGAACGAGGCCGTTAAGATCAACGGCGCGGATCCTGACTTTCATCGCCGCGATCTTTGGAACTCAATCCAATCTGGCAACTTCCCGGAATGGGAGCTCGCGGTTCAGCTGTTTGATCAGGACTTCGCCGACCGGTTCGACTTCGACGTGCTGGATCCGACAAAAATCATTCCGGAGGAAGTGTTGCCAGTGCGTCCGATCGGCCGGCTGGTGCTCGATCGCATGCCAGACAACTTTTTCGCCGAGACCGAGCAGGTTGCTTTCATGACCCAGAATGTCCCCCCTGGGATCGATTTCAGCAACGATCCGCTACTGCAAGGCCGGAACTTTTCCTACCTCGACACCCAGCTCAAACGCCTCGGAGGACCGAACTTCACTCATCTTCCGATCAATGCGCCTAAGTGTCCCATGCATAATTTCCAGCAGGACGGGCATATGGCCATGCGCAACCCCGTCGGCCGCGCCAACTACCAACCGAACTCGCATGGCGAGGGACCGCGAGAATCGCCCACTCGCGGTTATCGGCATCTAGCCGCCGAGGAACAGGGACAGAAGGTGCGGGCGCGTCCAGAAAGCTTTGCTGATCACTACAGCCAAGCAAGGCAATTCTTTATTAGCCAGACCGGCGCGGAACAGCGTCACATCGCCTCGGCGTTGACATTTGAGTTGAGCAAGGTCGAAATTCCAGCGATCCGAGAGAGAATGGTTTCGCACCTTCTGAACATCGATGAGACGCTGGCGACCACGGTCGCGCAAAAGCTGGGCCTCCAGTCGATGCCGGAGCCCGCTGACGCGGCGATGCCGACCCGCCAAGATCTGGACGCCTCTCCGGCCCTTAGTATCGTCGAACGAGGCCCAAAACGCTTCGAGGGGCGCAAGCTTGGCATTCTCGTTACCGACGGCGTCGATCGAAAGCTCCTTATCGCGCTGACCAAGGCGATTGCCGCCGAAAAAGCTAATGTCGAGCTGATCGCGCCCAAGGTGAGCGGGGTGACCGCGGACGATGGGAGCTTCATCGCGGCCAATCATATGATCGACGGAGGGCCTTCGGTCCTGTTCGACGCGGTTGTCCTTTTGACGTCCCATCAAGCCATCGACGATCTCGTCAAGGAAGCCACCGCCCGCGACTTCGTCGCGGACGCCTTCCAGCACTGCAAGTATATAGGCTTTCACCAGTCCGCCATGCCGCTTCTAGGGAAAGCGGGAGTTGCAGATCAGCTCGACGAAGGGACGATTGAACTGACAGCCAGCAAGGCCATTGCCGCGTTTGTCGAGGAACTCGGCAAGCTACGTGTATGGGGTCGCGAACCCTCGCTCAAACTTGGGCAGGCTTCACCGCCACTCGCATGAGGCAAAGCGGGCGCGGGAAAAACCCGCGCCCTCTCATGGGCCAACAGGAACCCATTATCATTTTGAACTCCTGCATCCGCCAAAATGCATCGTCATCCAGCTTGCGTAACAAACTTGTCTGTTTGGCAACCCCAGACGCCGACCGTGCCGGTAGGCATGAAGGTTTATCGGTGAGTTCGAGAACGACCGCTCAGATTGCAACAAATCCACCGGCGACCCGCTATCTCTCGGTGATACATTGACGCCCTTCAATCTCAATTCATTAAGCAACACACGCGCCGCTAACTCTTGGGAACGATCACTCAAGTTCGACGTTACTCGGTCGCAACACTTAATTTAATGGGAGATTTCATCATGGGTCGCGGCATTCTACTTTGGCTTCTCGGCGTACCATTGCCGATCATCATCCTTCTTGCGTTATTCATGCGATAGGAGGCAACGATGTCTCTATCGGATGTGCAAGAAGCCGTTCCTGTCGAATCCTCAAAGTCAGCTGTGTCCTGGGGCCCTATCCTCGGTGGTGCCTTCGCGGCCGTCGGCACCACGCTAATTCTCTTACTACTTGGGTCAGGCGTTGGCCTGACCATGGTTTCGCCTTGGTCGGGAGAAAGTAGCTCCGCGGCAGCGGTTGGTGTAACCGCCGCAATCTGGCTCGTTGTCGTCCAGTGGCTTTCCTCGGCTCTCGGCGGCTATCTTACAGGACGACTGCGCACCAAGTGGACGGCTGCCCATACCGACGAAGTTTTCTTCCGCGATACGGCCCACGGTTTTATCAGTTGGGCCGTGGCGACCGTGTTCGTGGTCGGCTTTTTGACATCATCCCTAACGTCTCTTGCCGGCGCGGGGGCAAGTGCCGCCGGTGCGGCGGCGACCGCGGCCGGTGCCGCGGGAACGGCCGCCGCGTCATCTTCAGCATCCGCGACGGATCTCTCCACTTCCTATTTCACCGATGCCCTCTTGCGCCCGGAGCGCGTCAGCGCGAATGCGTCGAGCGACGATGGAGCCGCTTCGGCGGAGGTCTCACGTATCCTCTTGAACGACGCGGCAAAGGGCGAGGTGCCTGAGGGTGACAAAGCGTACATCGCGAGCATCGTCACGGCACGTACCGGGTTGACCGAGGCGGACGCCCGGGCACGCGTTGACACGATATTGAAGCAAATTGACGACGCCAAGGTTGCAACGCAAGCCGCCGCGGACAAAACGCGAAAGGCTGCCGCAACCACGGCATTGGTAGGGTCGATCTCCCTCCTCATTGGCGCCTTTATTTCGAGTGCCGCCGCCGCCTTTGGAGGGAGGCAGCGCGATGAGGAAGAAGACATCTTACTAACGGGTCGAGGACCGCTCGTGTAATGGAGATTCAAGACGCCCCACGGTGGCTCGACATGTGGGGCGTTTTGTCGATGGCACGTTTGATGAACCCCACCATGCATCCCAGCAATGCTTGTCCCGGATGCGAACCGGCAAACGCCAGACGGCCGGGCTTTAAGTGGATTTCTCTGCGGAAACAAACAATGGCGACCTCGGCCCAGGAGGTAGCTACAAAATCGACAAGACGGTGAGCGAAGTTTCGGCATCGGATTTCGATGGCCTGATCATCCCTGGGGGCACGGTAGGTGCCGAAACTAAGGGGAAACGCGCAAATGGTGCCCTTTGTACGAGATGTAATCAACGGGTCCAAGCCAGTGGGGGTCATCTTGCCACGGTCCTTGGCTTTTGGCCGAAGCCAATGTCCTCAATGGGCGGACGGTGACGTCGTATGCGTCCATTCGCACCGATATCGAAAACGCGGGTGGCACATGGATTGACCAGGAGGTAGTGACCGACCAGGGCCTGGTGACAAGCCGCAAGCCGCATGACCTACCAGCATTTTGCGCGAAGATTATCGAGCAATTCGATGAAGGAAAGCATCCCGGGCAGGTTTATCGAGCTTAGTTGACGAACCGTATCCACTCACCTCGCCGGTTTGTCTCTCTCTGATCAAGGACGAGCTTTGAGGTCGAAGTCCGGTTCCGCGATCGGCTAGCCTCGCAACGCCAAGAATCCGTCTGTCACGGGTTCAGCGGAAGCGCACACTCCCTAGGAACTTCCACGATCATTGGCCGTTAACCTGTCAATTTGGAGATAAATGAATGGCAAACACCAACAACCTCGACAACGTCTGGGATCTCGCCGAGAAGATCGGCTTCTGCATGTTGACGACCCGAATATCACACGAACTTCGCGCACGCCCGATGGCCGCGCATCCCGAGCGTTTGGAAAACGCGTTTTATTTTCTCACTGACGTGGACGGACACAAGGATGAAGAGATTGCGCGTAACCCGCATGTCTGTCTAGCGTTCGCCGATAGCAAGGGGCAAAAGTACGTGTCGATATCAGGATCGGCGGAGGTGAGCAATGACCGCGAACGCATTAAGGAACTATGGTCCACGCCCGCCAAGGCATGGTGGGATAGCCCCGAGGACCCATCCATTCGCGTTCTTAAGGTCACACCTTCATTCGCTGAATATTGGAGCAGCCCCGGTACGATCGTGAGTTATATGAAGATGGCGGCCGCCGCCTTGGGCAGCGCTAAGCCTGACATGGGTAACAATGAAAAAGTCGATATGTAATGAGGGAGCGCGTTAAGACTCCTCACCGGCGTCCCAGAGCATCGCTTTTCGAGACGAAACACGTGAAGCGCCGCAACGGCAGAATCAACCGAACGCTGACCTATGGCGCGCGAAAGGTGTGACCCCGAACCTCACGCGCCGCTCACCTTTAGGCGAGATGGAGAAATTCAACATCTTTTTAGCGGCTAAGCCCCATAGCGAAAAGACCGCGCTTGAGGGTGGGATGGCACGGGAGCTTGCGGTAGCGTGGATCGGGGACGTGACGCAGGCGGACCCCGCCACCATCGAACACCGGCGTTCCCCGATTCGACCATCGCGCGGTGGACGCGGTTTGGAAGCTTGCATTACGAAAGCGCGGGGTCGACTTTCATTTGGACGCGAAGTTTGTACGCTAACGAACAAAGTTGGAACCATAAGTCCCAACCAACGTTTTCGCGGTTTCAAGCTATCGAGGTCGAAATGATCGCCAATATGCACCCCAGCGACCTTGGCCTATTATACGAGGTGTTGCGGGACGCTGCTGAACTGGTGACGGAGCCATGTGAAACCACGCCAAAGGCGAACGTCGCGGCTAATTTGCTGATACAGCTGATCCAGCGCAGGGTATGCCACCTCGAGCGAACATATCGTCCTTATGGCAAATTGAACGAGATTGCCCTGATGGAAATCGCCCTCCCGCGAGGGCCGGTTTTAAAGATAAGTCCGCCCACTGCCTTCGAATGGCCGGGAACATAGTCAAGTACCGTCTCAGCCGCTTCCACCAGTTTAGGCTCTTCAAATACCTCTCCCCTTACCGTTACCTGCGAGGCGGTCTGGCTCGAACGATTTTGGATTTCGAATAGGACTTGAAACCCATTACTTCGTGCCTCCACTTGAAGAACGGACACGCCGAGGTCTGGGGAAGTGTCGCGATCCATCAATGCGTCCCTACCAATCCAGATCAGAACCGCCAGGATGACCAAGGCGGATAGGGTTCCGGTTGTCCACTCAATCCAATGAGGCTCGTTAGTCTCAATATTTGCGTGACCGGTGTTTTTCGTCATTTAGGCCTCTAGAGTATCAGGCGGGCGGCCGCCGCGCCAATCGCACCAGGAAAACTCAAGATAACGATCATCATCAACGCTTGCGTGGCCCCTACGTCGTCGGTGCGATGAAACGTCCAAAGGCAAAACGCGCTAATCATTCCAGCGATGACGTAGCCTGGAATCGTGAAGCGCACGAGGGCATGCCAGCTCGGTGTTCCCTCGGCAAGGTCATGACTTCCTCGGAATGAAAGTGTGTAAACAAATCCGTGCATGAGCGCGACGGAAGCTACTATCAAGAGAAGGGCATGCCATGGCGTCATCTTGTAAGACAGAAGGATCATCTCCTCAGTCGGCGCGACATTCAGGCTCAGGAAAAGTGCTCCAATAGCCATGAGAAACAGTTCGCCAGCATAGCTAGTCTCCCGGTCGCGCAGCGGATCGCCACTATCGGGATCGCCCTGTTGAGATTGCCCTCCCAACTGACTGCGTCCGAGCATCGCGCCAATGCTGGCTGGGACCGATTGCACAGCGATCATGCCGATGATTTCGTGAGGCGCCTGATCGGAGGTTACAACACCGATCGCCACGAGAATGAGGCCGCTCGCGAATATGCCAAGACAATAGGCAATGCTTGCATCCCTCATCGCTTCAAGCCACGTTGTGGTCTGTTCGAAACCGACGCGGTCCGATAAGACGATAAGCAAAGGAATATTGAGGACCATGAGGATCAATAACCTTGTTCGGTCCATGTAGAACCCAAGCTCCCACATCTCCATGGTCATTAGCATGGGTAAAGCGAACAGAAGCGCGCCGGCGATTCCTCTTGCAATGCCGGCAAGAAACTTGCCCAGGTCGAAATCCTTCGCAGTTGAACGTGGAGCCAGAGCGTTATTCATGATATTAAGTTCCACCGTCCAAACGCCGACGCGGCCCCTTTAAGGAAGAGGGCGGCCACGGTTGACAGTCGCGTTGGCCTCGGGAGCGCGAGAGCAGCGGAAAGCAGCGCGGTCATTGACATCAACGTTGCCATCTTCATTGTCCCTGTCACGCGTGGAAGATGATGCTCAAACACTAGCGACGAAGCTCGTGCCACCCCACTCGCAGATCGGCGACGGATGGCGACTTTACCCGCCGATAACGGGCTTCGACAAGATTATAGATACCGAAGGCCGCTAGACCGATTGCCACGAGAAGGTAAAGCACGCGGCCAAAAGGCAGTTGCCTAATCCAATTCAGCGCGTCGCTCATGCTGCCTGCCCGACTGGCATCAACTGTCACGGCGGCATAGCAGAAAAATATGCCCACGATGGCAAAAACCACGCCGCGAGATATGAGCCCATATACGCAAATCAAGATCAAGGGCCGATTCTCTCCAAGATCAAGATAACGCTCAAATCGCCGCGAGATGCCCTTCGCCGCCGTTGCGACGCCTCCAATGAGAAACCCCACGCCGATCGCGCCCGCTAGGTAGCGGCCAAAAGGCTGAGACATCGCCCACGCCGCCAAACTATCTTCCCCACCGCCATGGCTCGACCCCATCCCTACCACACTCTGAAACGCGTAGGCCGCCAAACCTAGGTAAGTGCCTGCGCTGCCAAAAAGAGCGGCACGGACCAGATAGCTTTTGAAGCTAGCGTCGTGGCCATCCGCGTTCGCCAAGGACTGCGCGAGGCGCCACGCCACGAAGCCAAGAAGACCAAGGGCAATCAATGTGAGCCAGATTGTCCCCAACCATTGGCCAAGGAGCACATCCAGCGCCGACTTTGTGTCAGCCTGTCGGCCGCCGAAACTCGAAAATGTAGCCAGTCCAGCGACTAGCAGGAATACGATACCCCTTGCACCGTATCCAGATCGAGCCAACCAAGCAAATCCCGTATGTTTCATCGACTGTTCTCCCGCGCCTTGAAGAACGTGTGGGCCAGCGCTTAGGTTCCGCGTCAGCAGTCCACGGCGCAAACGCATCAGGCCACAATGGCCTCCCAAAATGTTTCATGTTTCACGTCAACACGCGTGGAACTGTTTAACGACTACCCAGCTCTGAACATCGGCTCGTTTCGCCGTTAGGGTTTTGGGAAATGGCGAACCGAGAGACGGATGGCTAAACATTTTTAACGTCGTCGGAACTCCGACGGCGTTACCGGCGTTGAACCGACGTATATCTTTCGACTAGAGGTTTAACACCATGAGTACTTTGCTGATTATTGTCATCCTTTTGGTATTGCTCGGAGGCGGCGGGGGCTACTACGCTCACGGGCGGTACGGGGGCCGAGGCTTGGGCGGCGTCCTGGGTTTAGTCGTCCTCGTGCTGATCATCCTATGGCTGTTCGGCGCGCTGCACGGCGGTGCCGCACCACCTGTCTAAGCCCTTGTGGCAGTCGACGGACCCGCGCCTATCGCGCGGGTCCCAGATCAATGAAAATAGCATTTACGGGACACGGCGCCAATCAATACCCTTGCAAAGGAGCCCTGCTAGGACGCAGCCCTTGGTGGTCATCCTGTCGCCCCGTAGCGTCACCGTGAGCTTGTAAGTCATATCACGCTGCGGATCGAAGGCCGTGCCGGTATAAACACCATCGACTCCAGGCTTGATGGACATGACCAACTTGTCTCCTTCCTTTTCCTTCGGAGTTCCTGGCCTGATCCACGTGTTGGTGGCGCATATTTCCGATCCGCACGAACCAATTCGAACCTTGGCGTTTCCGTCTCCTCGCGCCCATTGGCCATCGATTTCGGCGGCGTTGGCCTGAACTATCACGCAGAAGGTCAACGTGATCGCGGCGACTATCCTTGCACTCATGTTCGGATCCTTATCTCGGGTTGATATCGATACGAGAGGTAGTGGTGAACGGTTTCATCAAGCCTTGCAGATCCGAAAAATTTATCCGGACGGTCTAAACCGAGGAAGCATGACGTCCGTAAACAAAGACGTCGACGCGCTCGGGTAGGCCAATGAGTATTTTCCTTCTAGTCTCGGTTGCTATCTGGCTATCGCTGGCCATGGCCGGCGCGTGGGCGATACAGCGCAGCAGCGGACAAAGTGGGTGGATCGATACAATATGGTCGGCCGCCGTGGGTGTCGGAGGCGTGGTCGCTGCCTCGTTCGCCGGTGGTGACTTCAACCGCCGTGTCGCCCTCTTGATCGTGATCTGCGCC
>NZ_JBGLYS010000047.1:0-38413 GCF_047304155.1 Rhizobium sp. Rhizsp42
CCACAGCACCACACCCCCAAACCTACCCCCGCGTCACATGCTCCGGCGCATCCAGCGTATCGATCTTCCGCAACTGCGGAAACCCGCTCGCCCACAGGGCCGCGACCACAAGCGTCCCGATCCCGCCGATGACAACCGCCGGCACCGCACCGAACACCGAGGCCATCGTGCCGGCACGAAACTCGCCGAGCTCATTCGACGCCCCGACAAACACCATGTTGACGGCGTTGACGCGGCCGCGCAGCTGGTCGGGCGTCCAGAGGGCGATCAGGCTCTCGCGGACATAGACCGACACCATGTCGGCCGCCCCCATCAGCGCCAGCGCCGCGATCGACAGCTCGACATTGTCAGATAGCCCAAAGACGATCGTGCCCAGCCCGAACAGCGCCACGCCGACGAACATGTAGACCCCGGCGCGATGCTTCAGCGGATAGGTCGCAAGCAGCACAGCCATGACGATGGCGCCGACGCCGGGCGCCGAGCGCAGCAGGCCGAGGCCCCAGGGACCGAGCGTCAGGATATCGCGCGCAAAGATCGGCATCAGCGCCGTGGCACCGCCCAAGAGCACCGCGAAGAGATCAAGCGAGATCGCGCCCAGCACCACCTTCTCGGTGCGGATGAACTTGAAGCCGCCGAGGATCATGTCCCAGCTCTTCGCCTCGCCGGTGGTCTTCTGCGCCGGCTTCGGGATCAGGAAGAGCAGCCCCGCACCAAGCGCCGCGAACACCACGGCGACCGTATAGGCCGTATGCGCATTGATGCCATAGAGCAGGCCGCCGATGACGGGGCCGGTGATCGAGGCGAGCTGCCAGGAAGACGAGTTCCAGGCGATCGCGTTGGAGAGATCGTCGGCCGGCACCAGATTGGGCGCCAGCGACTGCACTGCCGGCGACATGAAGGCGCGCTCGATGCCGAAGACCAGCAGTACCGCGAAGACGGGGATGGGCGAGAAGGTGCCCGTCATGGTCATGCCAAGCAGTGTCAGCGTGCAAAGGGCGGCCACCAGCGAGCACAGCGAGGCGATGGCGCGGCGGTTATAGCGGTCGGCGACCGAACCGGTCACGAGGATGAGCAGCAGCGACGGCAGGAACTGCACCAGCCCGATCAGGCCGAGATAGATGGCGCTGCCCGTCTGGTCGTACATCTGCCACCCGACCGCGACGCTGACGATCTGCTGCGAAAACGAGAGCAGAAAGCGTGCGAAGAAGAAGCGGGTGTAGGAGGAGTGCCGGAAGGCCGCGAAGCGGTCGCCGTGAGCCGAGATGGACATGATGTCTTTCCAACAAACGGACCAAACGTCGCTTCTCGACGCGCCCGTTAAACATGAATTGCCGCGGCATTGCACACGGCTCTTGCCGGTTTAGTCGCCAATGTCTACATGTCTGTCAACAACGAACTGGAGATTGCGATGCTTGCGCTTTTTCAAACCATTGATTTGGCTTTGAATCTTTACACCTGGATCTTGATCGCCAGCGCCATTTTCTCCTGGCTCTATGCGTTCAACGTGATCAATTCCAGCAATCAGTTCGTCAATTCGGTCGGCATGTTCCTCTACAACGTCACCGAACCGGTGCTGCGCCCGATCCGTCGCGTGCTGCCGAACCTTGGCGGCATCGACATCTCGCCGATCATACTGCTTCTGATCATCTTCTTCATCCGCTCGTTCATGTGGAACACCATCGTCCCGATGGTGTTGCGATAAGGCCCTGGCAGGCCGCTGACGATCATCTCGTCCTCGCCATCAGGTTGACGCCGAATGGCGGGCGGGATCAGATCGATGGTATTGAGCTGGATGCCGATGGCAGGGCCCACCTGAAGGCCCGCGTCTCGGTCGTTCCCGAGAAGGGCAAGGCCAACAAGGCGCTGGTCGCACTTGTGGCGAAGCAGCTCGGCCTCGCGAAGTCCTCGGTGAACCTTGTCTCCGGCGAAACGTCGCGTAAAAAATCCTCCGGATCGATGCCGAGCCGGAGGATCTGATCAAAAAGCTGGAAGCTTTACTCGGCCTGTAATCAGGCCTTTTCCTTCTTGGCGCGTTCGATCGCCTCGAGGATCAGCTGGCCGGCTTCCTTGGCGTCGCCCCAGCCATAGATCTTCACCCACTTGCCGGGTTCCAGATCCTTGTAGTGCTCGAAGAAATGCTCGATCTGCTTGAGCGTGATCTCGGGCATGTCCGTGTAGTCCTTGACCTTGTCGTAGCGCATGGTCAGCTTCGGCGACGGAACGGCGATGATCTTCTCGTCCTTGCCGGAATTGTCTTCCATCTTCAGAACGCCGATCGGGCGCACGTTGATGACGCAGCCCGGAACCAGCGGACGGGTGCTGGCGATCAGGACGTCGATCGGGTCGCCGTCTTCCGACAACGTGTGCGGTACGAAGCCGTAGTTACCCGGGTAGGTCATCGGCGTGTAGAGGAAACGGTCGACAACCAGCGTGCCGGCGTCCTTGTCCATCTCGTACTTGATCGGGTGGCCACCGACGGGAACTTCAACGATGACGTTGACGTCCTCAGGTGGGTTCTTGCCAATGGCAATGGCGTCGATGCGCATGCGATTACTCCCGCGACGTGAAATCTTCGCAGCCAGATAATCGGATTCATGCCGCGAAGCAACATAGCAAGACCGCGCAGGCACATGATTGTTTTATGATCTGGCCTTCAAAATGCCGGAAAACTGGGCAGAGGCCAAAACTTGGCTCCCCGCACCTTGTCGTTGAGCAGATCGCTCAGTTCCAGATGAAGCCGATCTTCTTCAAGGGCTTCTCGTCGAAGGTTTCTGTACCCTCGCAATAATCGATGCCGCCATGGCCGCGATAGAAGTCCGCGCCGCCCTCATTCTCTTCCAGGCACCAGACCACCATGCCCTTGCAGCCGAGCGACTTCAAAAGCCGCCGCGCTTCGGAAAACAGCATGTGGCCAAGGCCGATGCCCTGATATTCGGGGCGGAGATAAAGCTCGTAGATCTCGCCTTCCTGCGGCAGCGCGCGGGCGCGGTTGAGACCGAGCGTTGCATAGCCGGCAACCGTTCCCGCGACATCGAGCACCAGAAGCGTCGCCGGCCCGCGCGTGGCCTTGCGCCACCACGTCTCGCCGCGGCGCTCGACCATCTGCGTCAGCGCCTTGTGCGGAATGATGCCGGCATAGGTATGCTTCCACGCAAGCCGGTGCACCTCCGAGATAGCTCGGGAATCATGCGGCTCAGCCCGCCGAACATCGATCGACAACGTCTTCATAACGCTTACTCTGGCCCGGTCGCGGACAATTAACCATATGCGCTAACGCATTCAGCCGGATTGCCCACAGGGTTAACATGTGGACGACGGCTGAAATTTAACGCTTTTTTAACTATTGCGACAAGAAGGATTCGGCGAACCGCACAAAATAAAAACCCCGGCGCGATGGCCGGGGTTTCGAAGTCTCTGGTGAGCCTGTTCGACTTAGGCGGTCTTCGCCTTGGCGAAGCGCTTGCGGTCGTTGGCGTCGAGATACATCTTGCGCAGACGGATCGACTTCGGCGTCACTTCCATCAACTCGTCGTCCTGGATCCAGGAGAGAGCGCGGTCGAGCGTCATGCGGATCGGAGGCGTCAGCTTGACGGCTTCGTCCTTGCCGGCGGCGCGGATGTTGGTCAGCTGCTTGCCCTTGAGGACGTTGACTTCGAGGTCGTTGTCGCGGCTGTGAATGCCGATGATCATGCCCATGTAGACCTTTTCGCCGGGCTCGATCATCATCGGGCCGCGATCTTCCAGGTTGAACATGGCGTAGGCAACGGCTTCGCCGGCAGCGTTCGCGAGCAGAACGCCGTTCGTGCGGCCACCGATTTCACCCTTGTAGGGCTGGTAGTCCTTGAACAGGCGGTTCATCACGGCGGTGCCGCGCGTGTCGGTCAGGAGTTCCGACTGGTAGCCGATCAGGCCGCGGGTCGGAGCGTGGAACACCAGGCGAACGCGGTTGCCGCCCGAAGGACGCAGCTCGGTCATTTCAGCCTTGCGCTCGGACATCTTCTGAACGACGACGCCGGAATGCTCTTCATCGACGTCGATGACGACTTCTTCGATCGGCTCCATGGTCTGGCCGCTCTCGTCCTTGTGCATGACGACGCGCGGACGCGACACGGCGAGCTCGAAGCCTTCGCGGCGCATGGTTTCGATCAGAACGGCGAGCTGCAATTCGCCGCGGCCGGAAACGTAGAACGAATCCTTGCCTTCGGCTTCTTCGATCTTCAGCGCGACGTTGCCTTCGGCTTCCTTGAACAGGCGGTCACGGATGACGCGCGAGGTCACCTTGTCGCCTTCGGTGCCGGCAAGCGGGCTGTCGTTGACGATGAAGGACATGGTAACGGTCGGCGGGTCGATCGGCTGCGCGGTCAGCGCTTCGTTGACAGCCGGATCGCAGAAGGTATCGGCAACCGTGCCCTTGGACAGGCCGGCGATGGCGACGATGTCGCCTGCGTGCGCTTCTTCGATCGAGGTGCGCTCGATGCCGCGGAATGCGAGGATCTTGGAGATACGACCGGTTTCGATCGTCTTGCCATCCTGGCTGAGAACCTTGACGGCCTGGTTCGGCTTGATCGAGCCGGAATTGATGCGGCCGGTGATGATGCGGCCGAGGAAGTTGTTGGCTTCCAGGATGGTGCCGATCATCGTGAACGGGCCTTCGGCGACCTTCGGCTCCGGAACGTGCTTGAGCACGAGATCGAGCAGCGGCGCCAGGCCTTCGTCCTTCGGACCTTCAGGATTGAAGTTCATCCAGCCATCGCGACCGGAACCGTAGAGGATCGGGAAGTCGAGCTGTTCGTCGGTGGCGTCGAGGCTGGCGAAGAGGTCGAACACTTCGTTGATGACTTCCTCGTGGCGGCCATCGGGACGGTCGATCTTGTTGATCGCGACGATCGGACGGAGGCCGACCTTCAGCGCCTTGGAGACGACGAACTTCGTCTGCGGCATCGGGCCTTCAGAGGAGTCAACGAGAACGATCGCGCCATCCACCATCGACAGGATACGCTCGACTTCACCGCCGAAGTCGGCGTGGCCGGGGGTGTCGACGATGTTGATGCGAACACCCTTCCACTCGACCGAGGTCGCCTTGGCAAGGATCGTGATACCGCGTTCCTTTTCCAGGTCGTTCGAGTCCATCACGCGTTCCGCAACGCGCTGGTTTTCGCGGAACGAACCGGACTGTTTCAGGAGCTCGTCGACCAGTGTCGTCTTGCCATGGTCAACGTGCGCGATAATCGCGATGTTGCGAAGTGCCATATGTCTATATCTCTGAGGCTGGGGCGCCACGCTGGGAGGGCGCCAATTGCATTGGGGCGGCTCTTACAGTGTTTTTCGCGAATGCGAAAGGGGGGAGCCTGGAATGAAAGGAATGCGCGTAAGGCATGGGTGGCATCAGCTCGTCCTTTCAGGGTCGAGCACCACCCGCCAGAGCTCCTGGTCGTTGCGATCCATCAGCCGCACCGTCAGCTGCTCGCTGGCACCATCGATATCGACGAGACCGAAGAACTGCATGCCTGCTGATGGCGGCAGGTTCTGCTCGGCGCCGCCGGGTGCCGCCTTCATGAACTTGACTTCAGGCCCGAAGGTCATGTCGAGCTCCTGCGGCCCGTAGGTGCCGGAATGCAGCGGCCCGGCCACGAATTCCCAGAACGGCAGGAACTCGCGGAATTTCGCGCGCTCGGGACTATAGTGATGCGCCGCCGCGTAATGCACGTCGGCCGTCAGCCAGATCATGTTCGATATCCTGGCATCGCGGATGAAGCGCAGGAGGTCGGCGAATTCGAGCTCGCGACCGAGCGGCGCGCCATTGTCGCCATTCGAGATCGATTCTGATCCGCGCCGGTTGCCGTAATCGTCCCAGATGACGAGACCGATCGGCAGATCGCAGGCGATCACCTTCCACGTCGCCGTCGAGCGCACCAGTTCGCGCTTCAGCCACGCCACCTGCCGCTCGCCGAATATCCGCGACTGCGGCGAAAGCTTTTCGTCCAGCCCATGGCTGTTCGACCCGCGATAGGAGCGCAGGTCGACGAAGAACACGTCGAGCAGCGGTCCGTAGGAGACCTTGCGATAGATCCGCCCCGGCTCGGCCGCCACATGGCGCGTCGGCGTCATCTCGTGAAAGGCTTGTGCCGCCCGCGCCGAAAGCACCGCGACCGACTTCTCCTTGTAGCGGTCGTCATGGCTGAGATCGGTCGACGGCGACCAGTTGTTCAGCACCTCGTGATCGTCCCACTGATAGAAGATCGGGCAGACAGCGTTGAGCGATTTCACGTGCTCGTCGAGCAGATTATAGGTCCATTGCCCGCGAAACTGCTCAAGCGTCTGGGCGATCTCGCGCTTGGCCTCGGTGACGACGCGGTTCTTCCAGACCCCGCCGCCGCGCAGCGAAATCTCATCCGGAACCGGATTGTCGGCATAAATCGTGTCGCCGGAATGGATCATGAAGTCCGGCCGGTGATAGGCGACCGTAGAATAGGTCCGCATCCCCTCCTCATCGATCCCCCACCCCTGCCCGACGGTATCGCCCGACCAGACGAAGCGGATATCGCGGCGGGAAACGGGTGCGGTGCGAAACTGCCCGAGGATCGGCTCCGAGCGGCTGTTGATGTCCTGGAGATCCGCCGCCCGGAAGCGGTAAAACACCTCCTGATCATCAGGCAGATCCTGAAGCAGCAGCTTCGCGGTCAGATCGCTATCGGGCGTGACGTCGATCGGCGGCAGTCTCACGGCATTGGAGAACTTGTCTGATGTCGAGTATTCGACGAAGAGCCGCGACGGCCGGTCCACCCGCGTCCAAATCACCCCTGACGTCTGATCGACATCCCCGGACTGCACGCCCGAGGTAAACATCGGCCGGCTGGACGAACCGCGCGCATAATAGGGCATCGCCAGCCCCGCCACGGCAAATCCGCCAACCGCTCCCATCGAGGATAAAAAACGGCGGCGGGTCGGTTCCGTCAGTGTCATCAGGTAGCGCATCCGGCTTGGCAATCGGGACGATCTCCCGCACCCCGCCTATGCCGACCTCAGATGTCATCCACTTGACGTCGCCATGACGGTTTTCCGAAGGTTTGGCGACAGTTTTGTGTTGGGATGGGTGGGGTTTATACCGCGCTCTAGGTGAGCGAGCTCTCGCTTACGCGGCGGCCAGGATTACCCCCCTCTGCCCTGCCGGGCATCTCCCCCACAAGGGGGGAGATCGACTCGTTGCGGCGGTATCCCCAAACTACGAGAGTGCAGCGAGCGGCCAAGCCCAGCCAATCTCCCCACCTGTGGGGGAGATGCCCGGCAGGGCAGAGGGGGGTATCCCACTTACAAAGGCCAAACGGCTATCAACTCAACCGCAAGAGCCCACTAACCCCTCACGCATCACTCCCCGCCAGCTCCTCGAACGTCGCCAGCCCACGCTTCACCAGCATCGCATCCGGGCTTGGCAGCTTGCCGCGGAATGCCCGGTAGGTATCCTCGGGATCGACCGACCCGCCCACCGAATAGACGTGATCGCGCAGCTTCCTAGCTATCTCGCCATTGAACGCATCGCCCGTCTCCTCGAAGGCCGAAAACGCGTCGGCGTCGAGCACTTCCGACCACATGTAGGAGTAATAGCCCGCCGAATAACCGCCGGCGAAGATGTGCTGGAAGTGCGGCGAGGCATGGCGCATCACCATCGACTTCGGCATGCCGAGCTCCTTCAGCACCTCACCCTGCACCGCCATCGGATCGGCCACCTCGTCCCGCGTATGGAATGCCATGTCGACAAGCGCGGACGAAGTGAACTCCACCGTGTTGAACCCGGCATTGAAGCTGCGCGCCGCCAGCACCTTGTCGAGGAGGTCCTGCGGCATCGGCTTGCCGGTCTCGAAATGAACGGCGTACTGCTTCAGGATCTCAGGCACCGTCAGCCAGTGCTCGTAAAGCTGCGAAGGCAGCTCGACGAAATCGCGCGACACGCCGGTGCCAGACACGGAAGGGTAGGTCACGTTGGAGAGCATGCCGTGCAGCGCATGGCCGAACTCGTGGAACAGCGTGCGGGCATCATCGAGCGACAAGAGCGCCGGCTTGCCCTCGGCCGGCTTGGCGAAGTTGCAGACGTTGTAGATGATCGGCAGCTCGCCCTGGGCGCCATTCTTCAGCGGCAGCTTGTGCTGCGACTGGAACGCGCTCATCCAGGCACCCGAGCGCTTCGACGAGCGGGCGAAATAATCGCCGAGGAACATCGCCACCAGCTTCTCGTCGCGGTCGCGGATCTCGAAGACGCGGACATCGGGGTGGTAGGCGGCAACGCCCTTCTTCTCCACCGCATGAATATCAAACAGCCGCCCCGCCACGTCGAAGCAGGCGTCGATGATCTTCTCCAGCTGCAGATAAGGTTTCAGCTCCGCCTCGGAGAAATTGAACTTTTGGGCCCGGATCTTTTCGGCATAGAAACGCCAGTCCCAGGGCATGACCTCGTGGTTCTTGCCCTCGTCGGCGATCAGGCTCGCGATATCCGCCTCTTCCTCGCCGGCGCGCTTCACCGCCTTCACCCAGACCTTCTTCAAAAGATGGTTCACAGCCTCGGGCGTCTTCGCCATCGTGTTGTCGAGCTTCAGCTCGGCGAAATTGCCGTAGCCGAGCAGCTTCGCCACCTCGCCGCGCAGAGCGAGCGTGTCGCGGATGATCCCACGATTGTCCGACGGGCCGTCATTCTCGCCACGGGCCACCCAGGCCTTGAACGCCTGTTCGCGCAGCTCGCGGCGCTCGGAGAAGGTCAGGAATGGCTCGATGATCGAGCGCGACAGCGTCACCGCGAACTTGCCCTCTTCGCCACGCTCAAGCGCCGCTGCCGCCATCGCGTCCTTGAGGAAATCCGGAATACCTGCGAGATCATCGCCATCATCCAGGATCAGCGCCCAGCCCTTCTCGTCGGCAAGCACGTTCTGGCCGAACTGCGTGCCGAGGCCCGCGAGCTTCTCGTTGATGCCGGCGAGCTTTTCCTGTTCCGCCTTCTCGAGCTTGGCGCCCGACTTGACGAAGCCCTTCCAGTGCCGCTCCAGCACCCGCGTCTGCTCCAGCGTCAGCCCGAGCTTTTCGCGCGCTTCCCAAAGCGTGTCGATACGCGCAAAGAGCGCTGCATTCATGCCGATCTTCGAATAATGCCGCGACATCTTCGGCGAGATATCCCGCTCCAGCGCCTGGATCGTGTCGTTGGTATGCGCGCCGGCGCGGTTCCAGAACAGGGCCGACACCCGCGAGAGATCGTCGCCCGCAAGCTCCAGCGCCACGATCGTGTTGTCGAAGGTGGGCGCTTCGGGATTGTCGGCGATCGCATCGATCTCCTCTTCGTGCCGGGCGAGGGCCGCATCGAAAGCCGGCGCGAAATCGCCGTCATTCAGCGCCTCGAAGCGCGGCAGACCGTTGAGGCCGTTCCAGTCGGTGAGAGCGGGGTTGTTGGCGGGCATACGGACATCCTTGTTTGGCAGGCTGTGTTGTCTCGGAGACCAATATAGGAAGGCAGCACGGCGATTGGTATCGCCACCTTGGGCGAGCGGCCGCGCCACCTATACGAGAAGTTGATCCCTAAAAATGCTATATAAGAATTAACTATTTGTTAACGATTGACGATTGTGCGGCGCACACGGTATTTTCGCTTAATCTTTTTTAATCATGGATGCGGGCAATGGAAATCACATCACTGCGGTTTTCGCCGAATTTATCGTTCCGGAAATATTCCGATAATTCGCAATTTAACAACAGCTTGACCGAAACTTTCAGCTCGGTTTCGAGCGCTTCATCGACCTTCAGGATCGACGAAGCCACCTCCGCGCAACCCGATTTCTCGGCTATTACCGCCGCCGATCTGCGCAACCACGCGCGCCAGAACTTCGACAATGGCACGCTCGATCAGGACACCTATGCGGCGATCTCCGAACCGCTGCCGATGCGCACCATCGACCCGTCAGGCAACATTCTCGATCTCTCCGACGTCACCGACGGCACCAGCTTCAACTTCCGGGACTATTACAAGGACCAGCTGCAGATCGCCATGTCGATCGGTGATCCCGAGACGGTGAAGACCCTGAAATCGGTCGTCAGCTTCCTCGACGTCTGATCCTTGTTCGCAAGGAGGGCGGGCATCAAGCCTTGCGCCACCCCATCAGCCCCGGCGTTGCATGCAGCAGTGCCTGCGCGGCAAAGCCCATGAACAGCACGCCCGAGCAGCGCACGATCAGCCGCTCATGCGCCCGATAGAAGCGCCGCACCGCCCCGGTGCCGACGATCGCGATCAGGATCATGTCGGCAACGATGAAGCCGAGGAACGACACGGCAAGCAGCACCGGCAGCGTCTGGAACTGCAGGGCGCTCGCCGAGCCCGCCACCAGCGCCGTGAATGTCGCCAGCGCCACCGGATAGCCCTTCGGATTGGTGACGCCGAAGATCAGCCCGCGCCGGAACGGCCGCTCGACAACCATCAGCGCCTGCCCCTCGCCCTTTGGCTTGGCGCGAAACGCGTTCCAGCCGATCCAGGCGAGATAGAAGCCGCAGGCGAGCCCCAGCGCATCGAACACGAAGGTCCCGATCGTCTTGGCGCCGATGATCGCCACCAGCGCCAGTGACGCCCACAGCGTATCGCCGACCAGATGCCCACAGACAAACTGCGCCCCCGCCTTACGCCCCTGCCCGGCCCCGATCCCCAGCAGCGCCAGAAACGCCGGTCCCGGAATGAGCACATAGAGAAGCGCCGCCAGAAAGGCGCCCGCGAGCAGCGATTGCGTCATGAAAAATCCCCCGTGAAAAGACGGAGATTATGCGGTGTGGCGGGGACGTCAAGCGGGCGCGAGAAAACCCCGCCGGGATCATCGAAGAGCGCCGCGCAACCTCATTCAAACTATTGATGAACGCGTTCCGCCGCCGCAATGGATTTCGTGGATCGCGCGGAATAGCCTTGGCCATCGATTGCGCTGGTTTCATGAGGAAAGCCGTTTCCCGATGCCCATTCTCGACGCGACCGCCGTCCACCCGATCACCCTCCCGGATGGCACCATCTACAGCGATACCGTCTATCTGAAGAACGTCATCGACCATCCGCGCATGGAGATCGGCGACTACAGCTATTACACCCACTCAGGCAAACCCGAAGACACAGCCGGCATCCTCGCACCCTATCTCGGGCATGGCGTCCGCGAGCGCCTTGTCATCGGGAAATTCGTGCAGGTTGCCCGTGGCAGCTACTTCATCACCAGCTCGGCCAACCATCCGATGAGTGGCTTCACGACCTACCCGTTCCGGATCTTCAAACCGGAAACCTTCGGCTACAAGGACCTGCCGGTGAAGGATACCGTTGTCGGGCATGACGTCTGGATAGGCCATGACGCGGCGATCATGCCGGGTGTCAAGATCGGGGCGGGTGCCATCGTCGCCGCTGGATCGGTCGTTGCCCGTGACGTTCCACCCTATGCCGTCGTCGGCGGCAACCCGGCCACGATCATCCGCATGCGATACCCTGCGGCCGTCATCGATGAACTGCTTGAGATCGCTTGGTGGGACTGGCCTCTGGACAAGATCGAGGCGAACTTGGCTGCTCTTGAGAGAGGCGACCTCGCGGCGCTGAAGATGGCATAACGCCGAACCTATTGAAATAAAACGCAAAAAATCTCTCGGCGTCATCCTCGGCCTTGTGCCGAGGATCTAAGCACGCCTCCACGAACTCGACGTGAGTGGACACCTGGCATCCTTTCCGCGATGCCGCACCCCCTCACCAAGTGTCCACTCACGTTGCATTCTGAGCGACGTGCTCAGATCCTCGGGACGAGCCCGAGGATGACGCCGCGTGTGGAGTTAATCTTTCCGTTTCAATGATTTACCGCTGGTGCTCGACTCGGCAGTAGGAAGCCCTACTCGTCCAGCAGATCCGGCCGCCGTTCGCGGGTCAGCGTCACCGCCTGCTCGCGCCGCCATTTCTCGATCGCGCCGTGATTGCCCGATGTCAGCACCGCGGGGATCTCGCGGCCCTCCCACTCCTGCGGACGGGTGTAGTGCGGATGCTCCAGCATTCCACCCTCGAAGCTTTCGTGCAGGCCGGAGAGGTCGTTGCCCATGACGCCGGGGAGGATGCGGACGATGGCGTCGAGCACGGTGAGTGCCGCCGGTTCGCCGCCTGACAGCACGTAGTCGCCGATCGACACTTCTTCCAGTTGGCGCGCGTCGATGACCCGCTGGTCCACGCCCTCGAAACGGCCGCAGACGATAATGACGCCCTCGCCGGCTGCCAGTTCGCGCACGCGCTTTTGCGTCAGCGGCTTGCCGCGCGGGCTCATCAGCAGGCGCGGGCGGGTGTCGTTTTCGGAAACGGTATCGATGGCGCGGGCGAGCACGTCGGGCTTCAGCACCATGCCGGCGCCGCCGCCGGCCGGCGTGTCGTCGACGGTACGGTGCTTGTCGGTGGCGAAGTCGCGGATCTGCACGGCCTCAAGCGCCCACTGGCCACGCTCCATCGCCTTGCCGGCCAGCGAATAGCCGAGATGGCCGGGAAACATCTCCGGGTAGAGTGTCAGGACAGTCGCCCGGAAGGCCATCTTGTCGCTCACTTCTTTTTCTTCGGCTTGTCGCCGCCGGAATTGCCAGGCGTGAACGACGGGCCGTCATCGTCGCTGTCGACGAGGCCTGAGGCCAGCGGATCGATGGTGATCTTGCCGGCTTCGAGGTCGATCTCCAGCACCGAGGCTTCCGAAAACGGGATCAGCACCGGGCGCTTGCCGGGACCCTTCAGTTCGAGCAGGTCGCCGGCGCCGAAATCGAAGATGCCGGTGACGGTGCCGTAGCTGACGCCCTGGTCGTCGACGGCCTCAAGGCCTTCGAGATCGGCGTAGAAGAACTCGTCTTCCTCGAGCTCGTCGTCGGGCAGGTTGTCGCGGTCGATATAGAGCTCCAGACCGTTCAGCGCCTCGGCGGCGTTGCGGTCGTTGATCCCCCGGAAGCGCACGACGACGACATTCTTCATCTCGCGGATCTCAAGCACCTCGAAGGTGCGTCCGTCCATGCTGTGCAGGTGGCCGTAATCGCCGAGCGCGGTCGGATCGGCGCTGTAGGACTTGGCGCGCACTTCGCCGCGCAGCCCCTGCGCGCCACCGATCGTTGCCATCAGCACCGGATTTTCTAGCTTTGTCATGGCGTCCCTAATGTCGAAGCCGGAGTTTGGTTCGTCATAACCGAAGTGAACGGGAATGGAAACGAAAACGGGCGGCATGTCGCCATGCCGCCCGTTCGATCAAGGCCGAAGCCCGGAATTATTCCGCGGAAGCAGCAGCTTCAGCAGCGTCGGCGATCTTCTGAGCCTTTTCAGCGGCACGCTCCTGAGCGCGCTTGCCGGGCTTTGCCTTTTCCGGGTTGTTCTTGGCTTCGCGCTTTGCAAGGCCGGCTTCGCTCAGGAAGCGCAGAACGCGGTCGGTCGGCTGTGCGCCCTGTGCGATCCAGTGAGCGATGCGGTCGGCGTCGAGCTTGACGCGGGCATCGTTGTCCTTGGCGAGCATCGGGTTCCAGGAACCGAGGTTCTCGAGGAAGCGGCCATCGCGCGGCGAACGGGCGTCAGCGAGAACGATGTGGTAGTAAGGGCGCTTCTTGGAACCACCGCGTGCGAGACGAATTTTCAGTGCCATTTTCTTTACTCCTTGGATGTGTCTGAACCGCTTTTTCTTGAAGCGGCCTTGTTACTTTGCAGCAGCGCCGTTTTCGGCGTGATCCGCTGCGATCTGCTCATGATGCCGGATGACTTCCTTGATGACGAAGTTCAGGAACTTCTCGGCGAAATCCGGATCCAGATTGGCATCCTTGGCCAGGTGGCGAAGGCGTTCGATCTGGTATTCCTCGCGCGCCGGGTCTGCCGGCGGCAACTTGTACTTGGCCTTGAGAACGCCGACCTCTTTGGTGCAGCGGAACCGTTCGGCCAGGATATGCACCAGCGCCGCGTCGATATTGTCGATCGACTGGCGATAGCTGGAGAGCTGGGCTTTAATCTCAGGATCAGTCATAGTCTGGGCGACCCCTTCACTTCTTCTTTGGCAGGCCGGGAAGGCCAGGGAAACCACCGCCGAGGCCGGGCAGCTTAGTCCCGCCAAGACCTGGCAAACCACCGCCACCGAGGCCCGGCATGCCGCCGCCCGGCTTGCCGAGGCCGGCCGCTTCCGCCTGCTTCTGCAGGGCTTCGAGCTGCTTCGGATCGATGTTGGAGAGATCGGGCATGCCGCCCATGCCGCCGCCAAGGCCACCGAGGCCCATCTTGCCGGCAAGGCCGCCCATCATCTGCTTCATCATGCCGCCTTTACCCTTGCCGCCCATCATCTTCATCATGTCCGCCATCTGGCGGTGCATCTTCAGAAGCTTGTTGATGTCGGAGGCATCGGTGCCGGAGCCGGCGGCGATGCGCTTCTTGCGCGAATGCTTGAGCATGTCGGGGTTGGCGCGCTCGGCCTTGGTCATCGAGGAGATGATCGCCAGCTGGCGGCCGAACAGGCTGTCGTTGAGGCCGGCAGAGGCCATCTTGTCCTTCATGCCCGCCATGCCGGGCATCATGCTCATGATGCCGCCCATGCCGCCCATCTTCTGCATCTGGCGCAGCTGGTCGGCGAGGTCGTTGAGGTCGAACTTGCCCTTGGCCATCTTGGCGGCCATGGCGGCCGCCTTTTCGGCGTCGATGTTTTCAGCGGCGCGCTCGACCAGCGAAACGATGTCGCCCATGCCGAGGATGCGGTCGGCGATACGGCGCGGGTGGAACTCTTCGAGTTCGCCCATGCGCTCGCCGACACCGATGAGCTTGATCGGCTTGCCGGTGACCGCGCGCATCGAAAGCGCCGCACCGCCACGGCCGTCGCCATCCATGCGGGTCAGCACGAGGCCGGTGATGCCAACGCGTTCGTCGAAGTTCCGCGCCAGGTTGACGGCGTCCTGACCGGTCAAGCTATCCGCGACCAGCAGGATTTCATGCGGGTTCGACTTCTTCTTGATGTCGGCCATTTCGACCATCAAGGGCTCGTCGATATGCGTACGGCCGGCGGTGTC
The DNA here is from genome assembly GCF_047304155.1 of Rhizobium sp. Rhizsp42. Classification (NCBI taxonomy): domain Bacteria; kingdom Pseudomonadati; phylum Pseudomonadota; class Alphaproteobacteria; order Hyphomicrobiales; family Rhizobiaceae; genus Rhizobium; species Rhizobium sp. Rhizsp42. The sequence goes on from NZ_JBGLYS010000047.1 coordinate 15,031, forward strand.
GAGAATGACGACGTCATGGCCGCCGAGCCTGGCTGCCTGTACGGCGCGCGCGGCGATATCGGTCGGCGACTGGCCGGCGATCACAGGCAGCGTGTCGACATTGGTCTGCACGCCGAGCTGGCGCAGCTGCTCCTGGGCGGCCGGGCGTCGCGTATCGAGCGACGCCATCAAGACCTTCTTCTTCTCGCGGTCGGTGAGCCGCTTGGCGATCTTCGCAGACGTCGTCGTCTTGCCCGAGCCCTGCAGACCGACCATCATGATGACGACGGGGGCAGCCGCATGCAGATCGACGCCCACGCCTTCGCCGCCGAGCATCTCGATCAGCTCGTCATGGACGATCTTGACGACCATCTGGCCGGGCTTGATCGACTTCAGGATCTCGGCGCCGACGGCCTTTTCACGGACACGGTCGGTAAAGGCGCGCACCACGTCCAGCGCGACGTCGGCCTCCAGAAGCGCACGGCGAACCTCGCGCAGCGCTGCGGAAACATCGCTTTCCGAAAGCGCGCCACGGCCTGTCAGTCCATTCAGAATGGATCCAAGACGGTCCTGGAGGTTCTCAAACATCGGCTCTTCCTTGTGATTTCCGGATAGGGAAACCTTGTGCTTTTCCTTGACGAAAACAAGACGCATAGCCAAAAAGCACCCGAGGGCGCATCGCGCTGTCGGGTGTGGACCTCCGGGATCGATTTATACCTTTGCGGGTCCCGGTCGGTGGCTCGAGTCTTGAAGCTCGTCGCAGATTGAGCGGCGGTAAACAGGAAAACGGCCGGAGAGTCAAGGCAATCAGGGGAAATAAGCGGTTTTCGGCCTTTCAAAACCCGGCGTGGCAACCCAAATGCAGGAGCCCGAACAGCATACCACGGCGACAAGGCTCCCACCGCATGGCAAACGCCAAACCCAGAAATCCCTATTACCAAGGCCCAGTCACCGATCATTTCGACGGCACCCGCTTCTTCAACCCCGGCGGCATCGCCCCCCTCGGCTTCCGCGCCATGCTGCGCTGGCAGTTCAATGGCGAGCGGCAGAGCTGGCAAAAGCAAGTGCCGAGCCCCTTCCCGCAGGCCAAGCCGGAAGAGCGTATCGAAGGCGACGGCCTGAGGGTCACCATGGTCGGCCATGCTTCGATGCTGGTGCAGGTCGCGGGCCTCAACATCCTGACCGACCCCGTCTGGTCGGACCGCGTCAGCCCCTTCTCATTTGCCGGCCCGAAGCGGGTGACCGCCCCCGGCATCCGCTTCGCGGATCTGCCCAAGATCGACCTCGTGCTCGTCTCGCACAATCACTACGACCATCTCGACATCGCGACGCTGAAACGGCTGCAGGCGGCCCATAGCCCGCACTTCGTCACCCCGCTCGGCAACGACACGATCATCCGCCGCGCCGCGCCCGATGCCAGGATCTCCGTCATGGACTGGGGCGACCGCATCGCGATATCAGACGCCATCGCCATCGACGCCGAGCCGGCGCACCACTGGTCGGCGCGCGGCACTGGCGACCGCAGCATGGCGCTCTGGGCGTCCTTCGTCATCTCGACTCCGTCAGGCAAGATCTACCACGTCGGCGATACCGGCTTTCACGAGGGCATCAACTACCGCTCGGCCGGAGAGAAACACGGCACCTTCCGCCTCGCCATCCTGCCCTTCGGCGCCTACGAGCCGCGCTGGTTCATGAAGGGCCAGCACCAGAACCCCGACGAAGCCGTCCGCGGCATGCAACTCGCCAACGCCGCCCATGTGGCGGGGCACCACTTCGCGACGTTTCAGCTGACCGACGAGGCGATGGACGCGCCGGTGAAGGCGCTGGAGGCTGCGTTGCGGGAGCATGGGGTGGCAAGGGAGCGGTTCCGGCCGCTGAGGGCGGGCGAGGTGTTTGACGTGCCAGCGGGGTGATGGGAGGTGGTTTTCGCATCCATGACCGTTGAAGTCTGGGCTGCGTGATTAGATCCTCGGGACGAGCCCGAGGATGACGTCGAGAATGTATTTTGCATCAAAATTTCAATATTTTACTAGAGAACGCCACCCTCTCCATCGTCATCCTCGGGCTCGTCCCGAGGATCTAAGCACGGTCCCACTTGCTCGACGGGAGTGGACACTTGGCACCACCACGACACCACAAAACCCCGCGCCCGAGCAAGTCTCGGCGACGGCACATAAAAACGGGAACGGGCAGGCGGCATTGTATGGATGGTATGTGTGTCAGGCGTTTCCACCTGCCCGATTGCTTCAAGGTTTCCGGTTCGTCCGGGCCGACAGGAGCGTCTCTCGGCCTTTCCTTGCCGGATGATCCCTTGGCCCCGACGGCCTTGGAACCACCCCTTCACAACCATCACCGAACGCCGGATACCAAACTTGGCGTTACCGGTTCGCGAACCCGGCTCCCTGTCCGATGACGTCACCAGTGTGTGGCCATTGCGAGTGGCGGGGATGAACAAGCGTCGTGAATTCGGCTATCATGCTGATAATGTCGGGATGTTTCTTGGTCGTGGTGCGAAATTTTCCCCGTCGCCACGGTGACGGAGCGAGCGGATGGGCCGATCACGCCGCCACTGGTAATTCCCGCGCATTTCCGCCATATACAGCCCAAACACACATGGACATGAGACAATGAGCGCAACGGTCGAATTCGCGAGGATGAACGGGCTTGGCAACAAGATCCTGGTGGTCGACATGCGCGGGCGCAAGGACAAGGTAACACCCGAAGCCGCGATCGCGCTCAATGCGGATGCGGAGACTGAGTTCGACCAGATCATGGCGATCCATGATCCGAAGGCCGAGGGCACCGATGCCTGGATCGATATCCTGAACTGCGACGGCACCAAGGCGCAGGCCTGCGGCAACGGCACGCGCTGCGTGGTGCAGGCGCTGTCGGCCGAAACAGGCCAGAAGGTCTTCACCTTCCAGACTGTCGCCGGCATCCTGAACGCCGCCGAGCACGAGGACGGGTCGATCTCCGTCGACATGGGCAGGCCGGTGTTTCAGTGGGACAAGATCCCGCTTTCGGAAGAGTTCTTCGATACCAGCCGCATCGAGCTGCAGATCGGGCCGATCGACAATCCGGTGCTGCATTCGCCATCGGCCATGTCGATCGGCAATCCGCATGCGATCTTCTGGGTCGACAGGGATCCGATGAGCTTCGATCTGGAGCGCTTCGGGCCGCTGCTCGAAAACCACCCGATGTTCCCCGAGAAGGCCAATATCACGCTGGCCCAAGTGACGTCCGATGCAAGCCTGCGCACCCGCACCTGGGAGCGCGGCGCAGGACTGACGCTTGCCTGCGGGTCGGCCGCCTGCGCGGCCGGCGTTTCCGCCGCGCGCACCGGCCGCACCGGGCGCAAGGTCACGATCGACGTCGCCACCGCGCCGAGCCGGCAGCCGCTCACCATCGAATGGCGTGAGGACGACCATGTCGTCATGACCGGCCCCGCCGAATGGGAATGGTCGGGCACCGTCGATCCCGTCACCGGCGCTTGGCAGCGTGACGAGGCGGTCGAGGCTCCGGGGGCGGAAGCCAAGTGAGCGGGGTCGAGGTCATCACCTTCGGCTGTCGTCTGAATACCTACGAATCCGAAGTGATGCGGGCCGAGGCCGAGAAGGCCGGGCTTAACAACGCCATTCTGGTCAATACCTGCGCCGTGACGGGCGAGGCCGTGCGCCAGGCGCGCCAGGCGATCCGCCGTGCGCGTCGCGACAATCCTGAAGCCCGCATCATCGTCACCGGCTGTGCCGCGCAGACCGAGAAACACACCTTCGCTGAGATGGCCGAGGTCGACGCGGTGCTTGGCAATGAAGAGAAGCTCAAGAGCGCCAATTACCGCGCACTGCCGGATTTCGGCGTCTCGGCCGAAGAGAAGCTGCGCGTCAACGACATCATGAGCGTCAAGGTGACCGCGCCGCAGATGGTCAAGCACATCGACGGCCATGTGCGCGCCTTCATCCAGGTGCAGAACGGCTGCGACCACCGCTGCACCTTCTGCATCATCCCCTATGGCCGCGGCAATTCGCGCTCGGTGCCGATGGGATCGGTGGTCGATCAGGCGCGCAAGCTCACCGAAAGCGGCTATCGCGAGATCGTGCTGACCGGCGTCGACGCCACCAGCTACGGCGCCGACCTGCCAGGCGAGCCGACGCTCGGGTTGCTGGCGAAGACGCTTCTGAAGCAGGTGCCCGACATCCGGCGTCTGCGTCTGTCGTCGATCGACAGCATCGAGGCGGACAGACATCTCCTCGATCTCATCGCCGACGAACCGCGCTTCATGCCGCATCTGCATCTGTCGCTCCAGCATGGCGACGACATGATCCTGAAGCGGATGAAGCGCCGGCATTCCAGCGCCGATGCGCTTCATTTCGTCAACGAGGTCAGGAGGCTCAGGCCGGAGATCTCGATCGGCGCCGACATGATCGCCGGTTTCCCGACCGAGACGGAAGAGATGTTCGGCAATGCCGTGAGGCTCGCCGAGGAGGCTCAGATCGCGCATCTCCACGTCTTCCCCTACAGCCCGCGACCGGGAACGCCGGCGGCACGGATGCCGCAGCTCGACCGGGCGCTCGTCAAGGAGCGGGCCGCACGGTTGCGCGCCACTGGACATATGCTGCATCAGTCCCATCTCGATCGCATGGTCGGCACGCGGCAATGGCTGCTGGTGGAAAACAACGGACTGGCGCATACGGAAAACTTCACGCTTGTCGCAGCGCCGGGGCTAAGCCCCCGCGCGCTGGTCGAGGTCGATATCATCGGCCACAACGGCAAGCACCTCGACATGCAACTGACGGCCGCCTCCGCGGCCTGACCTGACGGAATTCTCATGGCGTTCAGCTTCATCAAAAAGGTCTTCACCTTCGGCCCCGACAAGACGGCGGAAGAGCAGGCGCCGGATACGGTCGAGACCAAGGCCCCCGAGGTCGCGGTCGAGCCGGTTGCGGAGGCGCCTGTTGTTGACGTGACGGCGCCGGTGCCGTCCGCGCCGGTGGACGCGTTGCCTATTGCCGCCGATCCGGTGTTGCCGGAGGAAGTGGAGACGGCCGGTGGGCCTTCGGCCGATGGCGAGGGTGTTGCCGAGAACGAGGTTTCCGAGGATTTGCCGACGGCGCTGGCGACCGATGATGTCGGGCTGGTGCCGTTGTCCTTGCTGGAGGCTGAGGCTGATGCTGAGGCGGAAGACGTTGACATCGAGGGTGCGGTACCCCCCTCTGTCCTGCCGGACATCTCCCCCACAAGGGGGGAGATAGACTCGTTGGGGTCGCCCGACCAGACCTCTGATGTTGATGAGAGTGGCAAGGCCGAGCCGTCAACCGACGAAACGGTCGAGGATGAAGCGAGCGATCCCGCCCAGCCAATCTCCCCCCCTGTGGGGGAGATGCCCGGCAGGGCAGAGGGGGGTATCGCACCCTCCGAGCCAGCTTCTATCAACGCCCCCGAACCAACTCCGACCGACGCCGACACCCCCATCCTCCCCAAGGGCTTCGCCACCGCCACCGCGGCTCCCGAACCCGTCACCATCGTCCCCCCGGCCAAGCTCAACTGGTTCCAGCGCCTGCGCGCGGGCCTCGCGCGCACCTCGTCGCAGCTGACCGGCCAGATCTCGGCGCTCTTCACCAAGCGCAAGCTCGACGACGACACGCTGCAGGATCTCGAGGACCTCCTGATCCAGGCCGATCTCGGCGTAGAGACGGCGTTGCGGGTCACCGATACGCTGGCGTCGGAACGCTACGGCAAGGACGTGTCGGGCGAGGATGTGAGCCGCATCATGGCGGCCGAGATCACCAAGGTGTTGAAGCCGGTGGCAAAGCCGCTGCAGCTCGACCTCAGCCACAAGCCGCATGTCATCCTGGTCGTCGGTGTCAACGGCACCGGCAAGACCACCACCATCGGCAAGCTCGCCGCCAAGCTTTCCGGCGCCGGGCTGAAGGTGATGGTGGCGGCCGGCGATACGTTCCGCGCAGCGGCGATCGAGCAGCTGAAGATCTGGGCCGACCGCACCAAGTCGGAATTCATCGGCACCAAGCTCGGCGCCGATGCGGCGGGGCTTGCCTATGATGCTTTCGAGCAGGCCAAGCAGAAGAAATGCGATGTGCTGATCATCGACACCGCCGGCCGCCTGCAGAACAAGACGGAGCTGATGGCCGAGCTCGAGAAAATCGTGCGCGTGCTCGGCAAGCTCGATCCCGACGCGCCGCACACCGTGCTGCAGACGCTCGATGCCACAACCGGCCAGAACGCGCTGAGCCAGGTCGAGATCTTCCGCAACGTCGCGGGCGTCAACGGCCTGATCATGACCAAGCTCGACGGCACGGCGCGCGGCGGCATCCTCGTCGCCATCTCCGCCAAGCACAAGCTGCCGGTCTATTTCATCGGCGTCGGCGAGGGCGTGGACGATCTGGAGCCCTTCGAGGCCGAGGATTTCGCCCATGCGATCGCCGGCCTCGGAGACGCGCGGGGCTGATCAAATCGCCGCCATTGCCGCCGATCACGATTGATGCCACAGATATGCCCGCAAGGGCGCGCAAGCGTCCGGGATAGAGACTGACGACAAAGACTGATTAGGGAACGGATTAGGGACCTCATGACGACCGAGAGCGATATCACCCCGTCGGCGACAGACAAGCATCACCCGATGCTCAAGCTGGCGCTGGAGCTCGGGCCGTTGCTGATCTTCTTCTTCGCCAATCTGCGCGGCCCCTGGCTGGTCGAGAAATTCCCGGTGCTGGCCTCGCTCGGTGGCCCGCTCTTCGTCGCGACCGCGCTGTTCATGGCGGCGACGGTGATCTCGCTCGTCATCTCGAAGGTCGTGCTGCGCCATCTGCCGATCATGCCCTTCGTCTCGGGCATCGTCGTCCTGATCTTCGGCTCGCTGTCGATCTACCTGCAGGACGAGACCTTCATCAAGATGAAGCCGACGATCATCAATTCGCTGTTCGGCCTGACGTTGCTGGGCGGCCTGCTCTTCGGCAAATCATTGCTCGGCTACGTCTTCAACGCCGCCTTCCAGCTCGACGCCGAGGGATGGCGCAAGCTCACCGTACGCTGGGGCGTGTTCTTCCTGTTCCTGGCGGTGCTCAACGAAGTCGTCTGGCGCAATTTCTCCGACGACACCTGGGTCGCCTTCAAGGTCTGGGGCACGATGCCGATCACCATCCTGTTCACGCTGGCGCAGATGCCGCTGATCATGAAGCACACGATCGCGCCCGAGGGCGAGGCCGGCCAGTGACAGCGCTGCAGGCGACTGACAGAGCCAGACACCAGACCTACTGGTTCATCGCCTGCCTCGGCGTGCTCATCGCGCAGATCGTCGCCGAGTATCTGATGGGCCGCACGCCGATCTGCACCTGCGGCTACGTCAAGCTGTGGGAGGGCACCGTCAATTCCAGCGGCAACTCGCAGCACATGTCGGACTGGTACACGCCGTCCCACATCATCCATGGCTTCCTGTTCTACGGTCTGGCGCATCTTGTGCTGCGCGGCAAGCCGATCGCGATGAAGCTGCTTCTGGCGCTGGTGATCGAATCCGGCTGGGAGCTGCTGGAGAACTCGCCGATCATCATCGACCGCTACCGGACCGCGACGATCTCGCTCGATTATTACGGCGACAGCATTCTGAACTCGGCGATGGACACGGTGTTCATGGTGCTCGGCTTCTTCTTCGCCTGGCGCGCGCCGGTCTGGCTGACGGTCACGATCGCCATCTTCTTCGAGATCTTCACCGGCTACATGATCCGGGACAACCTGACGCTCAACGTGCTGATGCTGGTCTGGCCGCTGGAGGCGGTGAAGACCTGGCAGGGCGGGGCCTAGAGCAGCCGGCAACTTACAGCTGGCTCCAGGCCCACACTCTTAGATCAAATCCTTAGAACGTAGCCGTCTTCGGGTCCGGCCCCATGCGCGCCGAGCTGCTGTCAAGCTTGGCGATCTCGGCCATGTCGTCGCCATCGAGCTTGAAGTCGAAGACCTGGAAGTTCTCGACGATACGCGACGGCGTCACCGATTTCGGGATGACGACGAGGCCGCTATCCATGTGCCAGCGGATGATCACCTGCGCGGGTGTCTTGCCGTGCTTCTGAGCGATCTTGGCAAGAACGGGATGGACGATCAGCTTGCCCTGGCCGAGCGGGCTCCAGGACTGCGTGGCGATGTTGAGCTTCTTGTGCGCTTCCTGCGCGATTTTCTGCTGGAAGTCCGGATGCAGCTCGATCTGGTTGATGACGGGCACGACGCCGGTCTCGGCAATCAGTCGTTCGATATGTTCAGGGTAGAAATTTGAGACACCGATCGACTTCGCCCGGCCCTCTTCGCGCAGCTTGATGAAGGCTTTCCAGGTATCGACATAGGCGTCGCGGTTCGGCGCCGGCCAGTGGATAAGGTAGAGGTCGACATAATCGGTGCCGAGGCGCTTCAGGCTCTTGTCGAAGGCCTTCAGCGTCGTGTCGTAGCCCTGGTCGGCATTCCAGAGCTTGGTCGTGAGAAAGACGTCCTTGCGGTCGACGCCCGACGAGCGGATGCCCTCGCCGACGCCCTCTTCGTTTTCATAGACCGCGGCCGTATCGACATGGCGATAGCCGGCTTCAATCGCGGCGCGCACCGCGGGTGCCGCCATGTCGTTGGGCGTCTGCCAGACGCCGAGGCCGACCTGGGGAATGGAATGTCCGTCGTGAAACGTAATGATGGATTGCTGTGCCACAATAAATCTCCGCGAAAGCGATGAATGGAACGGGGCGTGGTTGAACGGCGGCTATCCCACCGTTTCCCGAAACGCCTTTCAGCCCGGGCGTCGGTCGGATTGCATATAGGTCAGGCGGCCCGCGATATCACCCCTGCTCTCTTATTCCGGGATTACAAAACCCTGACGACGGTGCCCTTGCGCAAGTAAGGCAGGATCCGCTTCATATCGCGCGGGTGAATGGCGATACAGCCCTCCGTCGGCTGGTAGCCGGGACGGATGAGATGGAAGAAGATCGCCGAGCCGCGATTGCGAGCGCGTGAGCTGATGTTCCAGTCCATGACGAGGCAGACGTCGTAGAGCCCGTCGTCGCGCTTCATCTTTTCGTGACTTTTGCTGAACGGCGCTTTGACCGGTCTGTTGTAGTTGGCGTCATCAGGCTGATCGCACCAGAGCATGTCCTCGCGGATAAGGCGAATCGGTAGCCGCGTTCGCAAACCGGAGGTTTTTTCGCCGCGCGCAAAGCCCGAAATCAGCCGCATTTCGGCGATCGGCGTGGCGCCATCGCCTTCACGCTTGCGTGTGGTGCGCCCCGAGCGACCAACCGCCGCGGGCACCACAACTGTGCCGAATTGCAGCAAAGCCCGGCTTTTCCGCCCCGGTGCCGGTCTAACCGTGATGATCGTTGGTTGTATAGACGGTTTCCGCCTTGTTTTTTCCATGTTTCTCACATGTTTTTGCAATTGCCGGGGCGATGATTGAAATCATATAGCACCATATACGACAACAGCTTGGTATCCTGATCTTTGCCAACACTCTCAAGTTGGCGTAGGAGTAAGGAGACCAGATGGCGAGGGACATAGCCGCATGACAGCACGCACCATTTTGTTGGTGGATGATGACGACGACCTCCGCGAGACCCTCACGGAGCAGCTCTCGCTCTATGACGAGTTCACGGTTCTCCAGGAATCCACGGCTGCCAAGGGCGTCGAACGCGCCCGCGCAACGGCCATCGATCTCCTGATCATGGATGTGGGCCTTCCCGACATGGATGGACGCGAAGCGGTGAAGCTTCTGCGCAAGGGCGGCCTCAAGGCGCCGATCATCATGCTGACGGGCCATGACACCGATTCAGATACCATTCTCGGCCTCGAGGCCGGCGCCAACGATTACGTGACGAAGCCGTTCCGCTTCGCGGTTCTGCTCGCCCGTATCCGCGTGCAGCTGCGCCAGCACGAGCAGAGCGAGGACGCCACCTTCAGCGTTGGGCCTTATGTCTTCAAGCCGAGCCAGAAGTTGCTCACCACGGAGAACGGCCAGAAGATCCGCCTCACCGAAAAGGAAGCGGCGATCATCCGTTATCTCTACCGCGCCGAACAGAAGGTCGTCACCCGCGACGTGCTGCTCGAAGAGGTCTGGGGCTACAATTCCGGCGTCACCACCCACACGCTCGAAACCCACGTCTACCGCCTGCGCCAGAAGATCGAGCGCGATCCGTCGAACGCCGAAATCCTGGTCACGGAAAACGGCGGCTACAAGATCGTTCCGTAATCATGGCGCTGAATGATGATATCCAGCTGCTCGCGCAGCTTCCGCTTTTCAACGGAATGTCGGAGGATCAGCTGCGGCTGATCGCCTTCGGCGCGGATCGGCGCGTGATTTCGAACGGGCAGATGCTTTTTCGCGAAAGCTCTCCCGCCGACAGCGCCTATGTCATCGTCAGCGGCAGCGTCGAACTGAGCCACACCGGACGCGACAACAAGCCTGAGGTTCAGGCTGTGGTCGGGTCCGGCACGCTTTTGTCGGAGCTTGCGCTGGTCACGCTCGTCGAGCGCAAATTCACGGCGATCGCCCGCGAGGACACGGCGATCATCCGCATCACCCGCGCGCTGTTTCACCGGCTGATCGAGGAATATCCGGATGCGGCTTTGCTGATCCAGCAGCGCATCCGCGACAATATCGCGGCGCTGGCGGCCAAGGCCGCCGCCGAGCTTCACCGCTTCGCCTGAGGCTCTTTTCTAAGCTGATCAGAGATCGAAATGCGCCGTCACCGGCACGTGGTCGGACGGCCTATCCCAGCCGCGCGCCTCTTTCAGGATCTCGATGCGCTGCAGATGCGGCCCGAGGTCACGCGACGACCAGATATGGTCGAGACGCCGTCCACGATCGGCTGCTTCCCAATCCTTGGCGCGGTAGCTCCACCACGTATAGAGCTTCTGCGTCTCCGGCACGTTCTGGCGCATCAGGTCGAGCCACTGGCCGCGCTTCATGACATCAAGCAGACCCTCGGTCTCGACGGGCGTATGGCTGACGATCTTCAGGAGCTGCTTGTGCGACCAGACGTCGTGCTCCATCGGCGCGATATTGAGATCGCCCACCAGGATCGCCGAGGTATTGGCCTCGCCATCGGCCTTCAAGAGCTTCATCTCCTCGATGAAATCGAGCTTGTGGCCGAACTTCGGATTGATCGCCCGATCCGGCTCGTCGCCACCGGCGGGCACATAGAAATTATGGATGCGGATACGCTTGCCGCCGCGCTCGAACACCGCCGAGATATGCCGGGCATCGCCGACCTTGCAGTAATCGGTGCTGTGATCCTCGACCAGCGGAAACCGCGATGCGATCGCCACCCCGTGATAGCCCTTCTGGCCATGGATGATCACATGCTCGTAGCCCATCGCCTTCAGCGGCGCCAACGGGAACAGCTCGTTCGGCACCTTGGTTTCCTGCAGGCAGATGATATCGGGGCGATGCTTGAGGAAGAGCTGCTCGACGATCGGCATGCGCAGCCGGACCGAATTGATGTTCCAGGTGGTGATCGAGAAGCCCATTGCGCTGCCTTTTTCAATTCTGTTGGAAGGGCTTTAGAGCAAAGGCCGCGTGGATGGAACGGATGGGGGTGAAGAAAATGGGTGAAGGCAGCCGCATCCTTTGCAAAGAAAAATGCCCGGCCGAAGCCGGGCACTCTATTCATCGCGAGGCAGCACCGACTGCGGAGCCGCGGGTGGTCATGCGCAGGAGATAATAGACCCCGCCGCCGATGCCGACGCCGAAGAACCAGCCATAGGTGCCCCACCATTCCGGCAGGACCGAGGTGAAGGTCGGCAGGATCGATGAGAACAGCGCGCCGATCGCGAATGCGATGAAGGCGTTGACGTGCCAGCCGCTTTGGAAGCGGAATTCGCCGTCTTCGCGATAGAGCGCCGCGACGTCGAGCTCGCCCTTCCGGATCAGGTAGTAGTCCACCATCATCACCCCGAAGATCGGCCCCATGGTCGAGCCGATGAAGTTGACGAAGTGGGCCGCACCCGTTTCCCAGGGGGCGAAGGGGTAGAGCACCAGCGCGATCAATGCCGCGATATAGCCGCCGCGCTTGAAGCTGATGTGGCGTGGGAAGACGTTGGAGAAGTCGAAGGCCGGTGAGACGAAGTTGGCGACGACGTTGATCCCAAGCGTCGCCACCGCGAAGGTGAGCGCCGCCAGAAGCGCCAGGAACCAGCTGTCGAACTTGGCCGAGATGGCTTCGGGATGCAGCAGCACCTCGCCATAGACGGTGAAGGCCGCCGTGGTCGTGACACCCGCCACCAGGCAGAAGGCGAGCAGGTTGATCGGCAGGCCCCAGAGATTGCCCTTTCGCAGCGTCTTCACATCCTTGGCGTAGCGCGAGAAGTCGCAGAAGTTCAGGTAGAGTGCGGCGAAATAGGTGATCCAGGTGGCGGCGACGGCGGCGAGCGCAGGCAGGGTGCCCGGTTCATAGGGAACGCCGGCATCCTTGGTCTTTTCGATCAGCACGTCGCGCGGGATTTCAGCTCCGAAGGAGAAGGTGCCGGCCTTGACGACGAGATAGACGGCCAAGACGAGCATCATGATCCAGACGGCCGGTCCGGCCCAATCCTGGAACTTGCGCACCGTTTCCATGCCGCGCTGGATGATCAAAAGCTGCAGCGCCCAGACGATGACGTAGCAGATCACTTCCAGCGTCGAGTGGCCGAGGAAATGGCTGTTCTGGTGGAAAGCGAGAATGCTCTCGTGGCGGATCAGCAGCGCCACGATGGCGCCAGAGGCGGCCGCCGTCTGCGCGCCGTACCAGAAGCAGGCGACCACCGCACGCACCAGCGCCGGCGCATTGGCGCCGAAGGTGCCGAAAGAGGCGCGCGCCAGAACCGGGAACGGCACGCCCGTCTTGACGCCGGCATTTCCGACGAGGCTCATCAGCACGAAGATGACCAGCGAGCCGAGGCCGATGGCGATGACGAAATTGATGAAGCTGCCGCACAGAAGAAAGAGACTGGCGGCGAGATAATAGCCCCACAGGCTGTGAACGTCCGAGGTCCAGACGTTGAAGATGCTGAAGGCGCCCCACTTCCTCTCCCGAGCGGGCGCCAGATCCTCGTTGTACAACGAGGGCGACGGATTGCCAGATGTCATGTAATCCCCTCCTAGGATTCGCGGGCCACAAAATGGCCACAATCGAACTTGCTCCCGATTTGGGCATTTGACAAATATTTAATCAAATAATGCACAGGGGTGGGATGTTCGGGCTGGCGCTGTGCCGTGAGGCGCCCCCCTCTGCCCTGCCGGGCATCTCCCCCACAGGTGGGGAGATTGGCTAGGCGTACCCGCTCGCTCCACGCTCATTGTTTGGGGATGCCGTTGCCACGAGTCGATCTCCCCACTTGTGGGGGAGATGCCCGGCAGGGCAGAGGGGGGTATCACACCCACCGACAGCATCCGTAACGCAGCGCCCATCGTAGCTCGCCACGCCGCTATTCCTGACGAATCTCACGCACAAGGGGTGACAAAGCCCGCGTGATAGAGTATGCGCACCCCCGGAATGGGAATCTCCCATCAACCAAGCAAAGAAAGACAGACGCATTCGCCCCTGCCTCATAGAGGCATAGGTCCGAGGCTTGACCAAGGATTGATCGCCGGGCGCTCTGGTTGTCGAACCAACAATGAGGTTGACACATGAACATCATTCAGCAGCTTGAGGCCGAACAGGTCGCCAAGATCGAAGCCAAGCGCACGCTCCCGGAATTTTCTCCTGGTGATACCGTCCGCGTCAACGTGAAGGTCACGGAAGGCACGCGTACCCGCGTACAGGCCTACGAAGGCGTCTGCATCGCTCGCTCCGGCGGCGGTCTGCAGGAAAACTTCACCGTCCGCAAGATCTCCTACGGCGAAGGCGTCGAGCGCGTATTCCCGGTCTACTCGCCTGCCATCGAAAGCGTAGAAGTCGTTCGCCGCGGTAAGGTCCGTCGCGCCAAGCTCTACTACCTGCGCGACCGTCGCGGCAAGTCGGCTCGTATCGTTGAAGACACCGGCGTTCGCGCCCGCAAGCTCAACGACGCCGAGCGCGCCGCTCTCGCCCAGGAAAAGGCACGTCTGGAAGCTGAAAAGGTTGCAGCTGCTCAGGCTCTGGCAGCCGAAAAGGCAGCACAGGAAGCCGCCGAAAAGGCAGCAGCTGCTGAAGCAGCAGCCGCAGCCGAGCCGGCAGCGGAATAAGCTTCATCCGCAAGGATTGACGAAAAAGGCGACCTTAGGGTCGCCTTTTTTGTTTTGGTGGTGTGGTGGCGTGATTTAGAGCAAATCGTCGTGCGATTGACGAATGCGAAGCCTCACTTGAACCGCAATCTTTCAAGTAACCGCGCCCACCGCGCTCGCAGGGAAGCCGGCTCAGCCTGGGGCGCCAGAATGAAATCGGGCAAAGGCACGTTCGGCATGTCGTCATAGGCTTTGAGGATGGTCTCGAGCGGTGTCAGGGTTTGGTCGTGGTGCCAATAGACGATCTTCAACCATGTGGCCGCGCGCCTATCTTGGCCCGATCCCAACCATTCTTCCTCAAGATTGGCCTGCAACATTCGCCGGCCAGCCTCATGCAGGTCATTTTCGTCAAGCCGCGCCCGTCCCAACTTCTTCAAGCACAGCGCATAGGCAAAAGCCCTTGGCTTTAACGTTGCCTTGAGCGATGGCACTTTCGGCTTCAAGTGTCGCTCATATTCTTCGACCGCGGTTTCGTACTGTCCGGCCTGAAAGCTGAACGCCATGAAATCATCGAGAGTGCCGTAGGTGAGCAGCATTCCTCTGCTATACGGCAGGCCTCTGGTTTCCTGGCGGACGAAACGCTGGAGCTTGTAATCAAACTTGTCGGGACCCAATACCTTGGTAAAGCCGGTCCGCATGTATTCAATTTGTGCGTCCTGTGCGATTTTCCAAGACGCTTCGTCGTTTCCCTTGCCGTGCATCCACTGGCCAAGGGCCTTGGCCCAGTGCAGGGTTACGCGATGCGCACAGGGAAGACCACCAAACCTTTCCTCTTCCTTTCCCTCGATGGCCTTGTCCAGCCACTCAAGCGCACGTGGAAGAATAGGCGTTGTTTGCTGGTCATAACGCACCAGGAAGGCAGAGACGGCATCGTCAATCTGACGTGCAGCAACATTGCCCATCGGGCTGGCGGGATCGTATTCGGCACGAATTCTGTAGCCGATAAGCTCATCCGTCACTTCACGCGTTCGAATGGGGTCGAATTTGCTCAAAATTGTCTCCGTCAATAAGGATTAAATTACAAAACTTCGCCGTGCATCTGATCATGTCACAAAGGGTGGCGCGGCGAATGCGCTGCGACTAGGGCTCGATCCTTTGAGGCGCGGCGGCGATGGGGCGCACGCCATAGAGGCCGCTTGCCGGCAGCGGCATGCCGATCCAGAGCAGAAGCACAAGGCCGCCCACCGCGCGCAGCCAGATGTTGCCGCGCGGACGTGAAAACGAGATGGACGCCAGGACCTCCCGCGCGGCTTCGGCATCGGCCGAGGGAACGCGAAGCTCGATACCGCCGAGCGCCGTCATGAAGTGGGGAACCATTGTCGTGTGGTGAAGCGTGTGCGCAAGCACCCGGATGCCGGCTGCCTCCAGCGCGCAGAGGGCGGACGCCGTTTCCGTCGGGCCGTAGGCCCAGCCGGCGGTGGCGAAATCCGAAGGGCGGGTTGTCATGCTGGCTCCGTGACGACGATTATTGCGACGCCGGGATAGCAGTTCTGCGTTAATGCAATCAAAAGACGCATTTGGTCGTTGGGTGAGGGTGTGATGGGTGTGGCGAATGCCCTTCCCTAACCCCTTCCCACAAGGGGGAGGGGCTTGCTGGGCGCGGCGCCGGTGGCAAACGCAACCTTTCAATAGTCTCAAGGCCGATGATTTGGCACGGCGTGCCACGGGTTAGCCCTCCCCCTTGTGGGGAGGGGTTGGGGAGGGGTCTTCCGTAATGTCGGACCCTTCCCCCCTACTCCGCAATCTCCGGCTCGATCAGCCGCGCCATGTTGCGCAGCGATTCCTGCCAGCCGAGATAGCAGGCTTCCGGCGGGATGAGGTCGGGGATGCCGGCCTGGGTGATGTTGATTTCGGTGCCGACGGAGACCTTCTTCAGGTCGACCGTCACTTCCATCTCGCCCGGCAGGTTGGGGTCGTCGAAGCGGTCGACATAGCGCACGCGCTCGCCGGGAACGAGTTCGAGATATTCGCCGCCGAAGGAATGGCTGTTGCCTGATGTGAAGTTGCGGAACGACATCTTGAAGGTTCCGCCGACGGTCGGCTCGAAATGATGGACGCTGCAGGTAAAGCCGTTCGGCGGCAGCCACTTGGCCATCGCGTCGGCTTCGATAAAGGCGCGGTAGACCTTCTCGGGCCTGGTGGCGAGAACGCGGTGCAGGCGGATGGTGCTTGGCATGGGGTGTTCCTCCGAGTTGATGCGAGACCCTAAGGACGGGCGGGTGGTGGGTGATCCGACATCCGATTGGGATTTTGTTCAAGGGGGGAGGTGGCCAGTGTTTTGCCGTGTGGCCCCCTCATCGCCTCGCTGCGCTCCGGCACTTCTCCCCGCTGGGGCGAAGGGGCTGGTGGCTGGCGTTGTGCGCCCCTCACCAAACATGTAGCGTTTTATCTTGGCCGGGACAGCGCGGCATCTCCCCTTCTCCCCAGCGGGGAGAAGGTGCCGGCAGGCGGATGAGGGGGCTACGGACGCCGATCGCGCCGTTACGCCTACCATTCTCCAAACACCCTCATTTTTAAACCACCATTCCCGATTTCCCTCATCCTCGCACGCCAATCCTCTTGCCAGCGGCTTTGCAAACATGACAGTTTCCGCGAGCGCTATTTTGGGGAGATATTTCATGCTGTTTCGTCGCACCGTCCTTGCCGGACTGACCGCACTCGCTCTTTCGCCGCTTGCTGCCACCGCCGCCGAGCTTCCGGATCTCAAGGGCAAGACGGTCGTGGTCGTCACCGAGAACGCCTATCCGCCACTGCAGTTCGTCGATCCGAAGACGGGCAAGCAGATCGGCTGGGAATATGATGCGATGAACGAGATCGCCAAGCGGCTGAACTTCAAGGTCGAGTACCAGAACACCAGCTGGGACGCGATGATCCAGGCGGTGTCCGATAACCAATACAATATCGGCATGACAGGGATTACCATCAAGGACGACCGCAAGGCCAAGGTCGATTTCTCCGATCCCTACATGCGCTCGCAGCAGTTCATGCTGGTGCGCGGCGACGAGACGCGCTTTACCGACGCCAAGACCTTCGGCGCCTTCAATGACGGCCTCGTCGGCGCGCAGCCGGGCACCTCGCCCTTCTATGCCGCCGTCTACGAGATCCTTGACGGCAACGAGCAGAACCCGCGCATCAAGCTGTTCGAGACCTTCGGCGCCACGGTGCAGGCGCTCAAGGCCGGCGATGTCGACGTGGTCTTGACCGACAGCGTCGCGGCGCAGGGCTATGTCGATGCGTCGAATGGCGGGCTGAAGGTCATCGGCGGGCCGCTCGGCACCGAGGATTTCGGCTTCATCTTCCCCAAGGGCTCCGATCTGGTCGGCCCGGTCAATGCGGCCATTGCCAGCCTGAAGGCCGACGGCACCTTCGACAAGCTCAACAAGGCATGGTTCCTCGACTACAAGATGGGTCAATGATCCCGTCTTTTTCAATCGCTTGCCGCGCACGGACTGAAGCATGATGGCTCCGCAGCCAAATCCGCGCGGCCAGGAGAAGGGCGACTATCCCTGGTGGTTGGTCGCCCTTGTCGTGATCGGCCTTACGCTCGCCGCCGTCATCATTGCCAACGACGTCTATGCGCAGGTGTTCCGCACCGTGTTCAATGGCGTCGGCATCACCATTTTCGTGACGCTGGTCGGTTTCGCGCTGGCGACGCTGCTCGGGCTCGGCATAGCGCTGCTCGGGCTGTCGGACAGCGTCGCGCTGCGCCAGATCGCCCGCTTCTATGTCGAGGTTATCAGAGGCATCCCGATGCTGGTGCTTCTGTTCTACGTCGCCTTCGTTGGCGCGCCGGCCTTCGTCGCCGCCTATAATTTCGTGACCGCGCCGCTGGTGAATGCCGGGCTGGCGGAGCCGGTGCTGGTGCGCGATTTCTCGCTGATGTGGCGGGCGATCATCGCGTTGATGATCGGCTATTCCTCCTTCATCGCCGAAGTCTTCCGCGCCGGCATCCAGTCGGTCGATCAGGGGCAGATCGAGGCCGCCAAGGCGCTCGGCCTGTCGCGCTACCATCGTTTTCGCCTCGTGGTATTCCCGCAGGCGATCAAGGTGATCTTTCCGCCGCTGTCGAACGATTTCGTGGCGATGGTGAAGGATAGTTCGCTGGTCTCGGTGCTCGGTGTCTCCGACATCACGCAGATGGGCAAGATCTACGCGTCCGGCTCCTTCCGCTTCTTTGAAACCTATTCGATCGTCACCTATATCTACCTGATCCTGACGATCGGCCTGTCGCTTGGGCTGAGACAGATCGAGAAACGGATGCGCGGGCGAGAGCGGCGGCGATAGCGCTGATGAATCGAATTGCCGAGCATCGGAAAAATTGGTAAGTGACTGCTCATGGAATCCAAGTTCAGTTGCATTGGGGCGCATATTTTCGTGCTGCAGGATCACTACCGCCTGCCGGCACGCTTCTTTGCGACCGTTTCCGGTGCGCTCAACAGCCGACTTCGTTGATCCCTTTCTGATCGACCGACGGCCGGTGGCCTATGCGCCACCAAGCTCCATACCCCCACTGCAAGCAAACGCCCTTTGCATAATAACGGATGTATCGCCATGAGCGCACCTCGTACCCTCTACGACAAGATCTGGGACGACCACCTGGTCGATCAACAGGACGACGGCACCTGTCTTCTCTACATCGACCGCCACCTGGTCCACGAAGTCACCTCGCCGCAGGCCTTCGAAGGGCTGCGCATGACGGGCCGCAAGGTTCGCGCGCCTGAAAAGACGCTCGCGGTCGTCGACCACAACGTGCCGACCTCGCCCGATCGCCATCTCGGCATCAAGAACGAGGAAAGCCGCATCCAGGTCGAGCAGTTGGCGATCAACGCGGCCGAGTTCGGCGTCGAATATTATTCGGCGAGCGACAAGCGCCAGGGCATCGTCCACATCATCGGACCTGAGCAGGGCTTCACGCTGCCGGGCATGACGATCGTCTGCGGCGACAGCCACACCTCGACCCACGGCGCCTTCGGTTCGCTGGCGCACGGCATCGGCACGTCCGAAGTGGAGCACGTTCTGGCCACCCAGACGCTGATCCAGAAGAAGGCGAAGAACATGCTGGTGCAGGTCGACGGCGTGCTGCCCGCTGGCGTCACCGCCAAGGACATCGTGCTCGCCATCATCGGCGAAATCGGCACCGCGGGCGGCACCGGCTACGTCATCGAATATGCCGGCGAAGCCATTCGCGCGCTGTCGATGGAAGGCCGCATGACGATCTGCAACATGTCGATCGAAGGCGGCGCCCGCGCCGGCCTCATCGCGCCTGATGACGTCACCTACGAATACATCAAGGGCAAGCCGCGCGCGCCGAAGGGTGAAACGCTCGACCAGGCGATCAAATACTGGAACACGCTGAAGTCGGATGAAGGCGCGCATTACGACCGCGTCGTCACGCTCAACGCCGCCGAACTGCCGCCGATCGTCTCCTGGGGCTCTTCGCCCGAGGATGTCATCTCGGTGCAGGGCATCGTTCCGAACCCGGATGAAATCGCCGACGAGAACAAGCGCACCTCGAAGTGGCGCGCGCTTGATTACATGGGCCTGAAGCCGGGCACGAAGATCACCGACATCGCCGTCGACCGCGTCTTCATCGGCTCGTGCACCAACGGCCGCATCGAGGACCTGCGCGCCGCCGCCAAGGTCGTCGAAGGCAAGACCGTTGCCGGCACCGTCAGCGCCATGATCGTTCCGGGCTCCGGCCTGGTCAAGGAACAGGCGGAAGCCGAAGGCCTCGACAAGATCTTCAAGGCAGCCGGTTTCGACTGGCGCGAGCCTGGCTGTTCCATGTGTCTGGCCATGAACGACGACCGCCTGAAGCCGGGCGAGCGTTGCGCCTCAACCTCCAACCGCAACTTCGAAGGCCGCCAGGGCTTCAAGGGCCGCACCCATCTGGTGTCGCCTGCCATGGCGGCGGCAGCGGCCATCGCCGGCCACTTCGTCGATATCCGCGAGTGGAACTAAGGGTTTTCGGCCTCTTCCGGTGACGGGAGAGGCCGGATTGCGTGAATTGCGAAAGGACAGGCTTGGCCCTAATCGGGCAGGGCCTGTCCTTTTTCGTTTCCAGGGTTACACTACCGCCATCCTCATCCGGAGAGCATCATGACAGCAGCCACCACGCTCCCGCGATACCGCCTGCTTCTGCTTCGCCACGCCAAATCCGCCTGGCCCGAAGGCGTCGACGACCATGATCGTCCGCTCGGCGGTCGTGGTTTGAAGGCTGCGCCGCTGATGGGGCGCTATATGGCCCGCGAGGGGCTGGTTCCCGATCTGGCGCTGGTCTCCACGGCGCGGCGCACGCAGGAGAGTTGGGCGCTTGTCGGCGCGGAACTGCCTGATGGTATCGAGCGGCGGGATGTGGGGGAGATCTACGAGGCGGCGGCGGAGCGGATCGCGGGGGTTATCCGTGGTGTCGATGCTGCTGTTCGGACGCTGCTGGTCGTTGGGCATAATCCGGGGTTGCAGGAGTTGGCGATCGATCTCGTTTCGGATGGGGAGAGGCTCGCTGATGTCAGGGAGAAGTTTCCGACGGGGGCTTTGGCGGTGATTGATTTCGCGGTGGCCTGGGGGGATGTGACCAAGGGGAATGGGGTGTTGGAGAGGTTTGTGGTGCCGCGGTCTTTGGTGGGGTGATTTGGGTTGGGGTGTGGTTGGCGTCGGCGCGTTTTGCCGTAGCTGGCGTTGTGCTGTGTGGCCCCCTCATCCGCCTGCCGGCACCTTCTCCCCGTTGGGGAGAAGAGATTTCGGGGTGGGCCGCTCGCTCCCTCTTCCCTTCGCCCCAACGGGGAGAAGGTGGCCCGAAGGGTCGGATGAGGGGGCTCCGGGCTCAAGCGCCCACTCTCATTCGCCGAGCCGTCCTACGACCCCGCCTTCCCCAAAGCCTTCTCCATCGCCGGATAGAGCCCCTCTTTCAAACTAATATCGTCGAACGGCCCAACCCGCTTGTAGAGGATCGTCCCATCCGGCCCGACGAGGTAGCTTTCGGGGATGCCGTAGACGCCCCAGTCGATGGCGGCCTGGCCCTTGGGGTCGATGCCGATCGCCTTGTAGGGGTTGCCGAGTTCGCCGAGGAAGCCCAGCGCGTTGTCGTTCTTGTCCTTGTAGTTGATCGCGACAATGTTAAGCCGGCTATCTTTCGCCAGTTCCCTCAATATCGGATGCTCTTCGCGGCAGGGAATGCACCAGGAGGCGAAGACGTTGACCAGCGTCAGCTTGCCCTTGACGGCGGCGTCGGTGAGCGCCGGCAGGTTGGCGCCCTCGAGCGGCGGCAAGTCGAGCGAGGGGGCCTTGGTGTTCAGCAGCGCCGAGGGAATCTCGGCGATGTTCTTGCCGTGCACATCCTGATCGTAGAGCATCTTGCCCGCCGTGCCGGCAATGCCGGCGAAGACGAGAAGCGGGATCAACGCGAAGGCATAGCGGCCGAGGCCTCGCTTTTCCTTCGCTGCTTCTGGCTGTGTCCCCTCAGGGGCGGCGGACGGCGTCGGCTCGGTGTTCGGCGCGTCGGTCATGCGTTGGCCTTCGCTTCGGGCGCATCCTTGGCGCGGGCGGAACGGCGGCGGATGCCGGAGGCTTCGAGCGCTTTGAGTTCGCGGCGGCGGGCGCGGCCGTCGAGCCAGGTCCAGAGCGTCACGGCGATGGTGATTGCGCCGGCGAATAGGTAGGAGCCGTAGACGTAGAAGGCGTAGGACTGTGTCATCTCTTTAACCCTCGCGGCTTGCCAGGCGCGCGGCGAGCCGGCGCTGGGCGGCAATCCGGCGGCGCCAGATCTCGTTGCGGATCGCCATCACATGCAGCGTCAGGAACAGCATGGTGAAGGCAATCGCCATGACCAGCAGTGGGCGTAAAAATTCCGGGTCGATCGCCGGGCCGTCCATGCGCAGCACGCTTGCCGACTGATGCAGCGTGTTCCACCAGTCGACGGAGAACTTGATGATCGGGATGTTGACGAAGCCGACGAGGATCAGGACGGCCGAGAGGCGGGCGGCCTTGCTCGGGTCTTCCATGGCGCGGTTGAGCGCAATCAGGCCGAGATACATCAGGAAGAGAATGAAGACGGAAGTCAGCCGCGCATCCCAGACCCACCACGTCCCCCACATCGGCTTGCCCCAGAGCGAGCCGGTAACGAGCGCGATCAGCGTGAAGGCGGCGCCGAGTGGGGCTGCGGCCTTGGCCGAGACATCGGCCAGCGGGTGGCGCCAGACGAGCGTGCCGATCGCCGACAGGCTCATGATGGTGTAGCCCATCATCGACAGCCAGGCCGCTGGCACGTGGATATACATGATGCGGACGGTTTCGCCCTGCTGGTAGTCGCCCTCGGTCGTGAAGCTGAGATACAGCCCCACGATAAAACAGAGGGCGGTGAACCCGGCCATCCAGGGGATGAGGCGGGAAGCGAGCGCCAGGAACCGCGTGGGGTTGGCGAGATCGCTGAATTTGGTGATGGCAAGGCTATTCTCGGTCATGCCGTCTCCTTAGCGCGATCCGCCGCCACGGGCAATCAAGCCGATGATCAATCCGATGTGTTCCTGAGCGCCAGTGCTGCCGCCGCCGGGCCGATGACGGCGAAGAACAGCGTGAGCGCGATCAGGATCAGGAAGGGCGGCATGAAGGGGGCGGGTCCCTCGACCGCTGCGTAGGTGGCGCTGACGCCGAAGATCAGCACCGGGATGGTGAGCGGGAGCACCAGGATCGACACCAGTAACCCGCCGCGCGGAAGCGCGACGGCGACCGCTGCGCCCACCGCGCCGATCAGCGTGATAGCGGGCGTGCCGACCAGAAGCGTCAGCATGGTGGCGCCGATTGCTTTCTCGCTCATGTTCATGAACAGGCCGAGCAGCGGCGAGGCGATCACCAGCGGCAGGCTGGTGGCGAGCCAGTGGGCGAGGCACTTGACGAGAACGGTCAAGACCAGCGGCGTCTCCTGCATCAGCATCAGATCGAGCGCGCCATCGTCACGTTCGGCCTGGAACAGGCGGTCGAGGCCGAGAAGGGCTGCGAGCAACGCGCCGATCCAGACGATGGCCGGGCCGATGCGGGCGAGCAGCGCTAGATCCGGACCGACGCCGAAGGGGATGACGGCGACGACGGTGAGGAAGAACAGCACGCCGACGAGGGCGCCACCGCCGGCGCGGATGGAGAGTTTCAGGTCTCGGAAGAGGAGGGCGGTCATGGGTGGGCCCTCTTTGGGGT
>NZ_JBGLYS010000048.1:0-36072 GCF_047304155.1 Rhizobium sp. Rhizsp42
ATCGCATCATCTCCGCTCATCGCTAAGACAGAGAATCACAACGGTGAGATTTTGCAACGGCTCCCGCTGGGGAGAAGGGAAAACCTCACCGCTGCGGACCTACCGCGTCCGCGTCGTCGGCACGCCATGCGGCGACAGCACCGGCACGAACACACGCCTGGAAGCGCGCACCGCCACCGGCAGCCCCTGATAAAGCCGCTTCTGCGCCTCGACGATGATGACCCCCGAAAAGGCAGGCCAGAGCGCCCGTCCGACATATTCGAATGCACCACGCAGCCGCATCATCGTCCGTAGCTTCGACGGCGGAAACAAAAGCGCTTCTGCCGAGGCGCCTGGTGTAAAATTCGTCTCGCGCAACAGATGCGTCAGCTGCCCCCGCGAATACGGCCGCCCCGAGCCGAAAGGCGTGTGCTCCAGCCGCGCCCATACGCCGCGCCGGTTCGGCACGACGATGACAAGCCGCCCGCCCGGCGCCAGCACCCGCCAGAGCTCCTTCAGCGTCTCGCGCGGGTTTTCCGCGAATTCCAGCGAGTGCACCATCAGCACCCGATCGATCGACGAATCCGGCAGCGGCAGTTCCTCGTCGAAGATCAGCGCCGTCGACGACAGCGAGCCCATCGGCCAGTTCACGGCGCCTTGGCCCGCCGGCATGAAGGCGAAGGTACGTTCGGTATCGGCCTGGAAGCGATCGAGGAACGGCACGGCATAGCCGATGCCCACCAGCCGCTCCTGCGGCAGCCGCACCCAGAGCGACGACAGCGCCATGGCGATCGACTGCTCGGCGATGCGGCCGAGGTCGGAATGATAGAACTGGCGTAGGTCGACGATATCTGCGTGCATTGCGATAAATGTTATCAGTGAGCGGTTGGACTTCAAGGCCGCAGCCTCTACATTCGGGGTCAGTCTGAGATAAAGAGGCACTTTAGATTATGAAACCTTTGGATTTAGACGTTTTTCTCTGCCGCACCGATAATTTCGGCGTGCTTGTTCATGATCCCGAGACCGGCCTCACCGCCTCCATCGACGCTCCCGATGCCGGCGCCGTCATCGCCGCCGCCAACCGTCGCGGCTGGACGATCAGCCACATCTTCACCACCCATCACCACACCGACCACGTCGAGGGCAACCTGGCGCTGAAGGAGAAGTATGGCTGCGAGATCATCGGCCCGATCAACGAGGCGGTGGCCATCCCCGGCCTCGACATGACGATGTCCGACGACGACACCTTCCTGTTCGGCGAACACCCTGTCCGCGTCATCGAGACCCCCGGCCACACCGCCGGCCATATCTGCTACCACTTCACCGACGACAAGCTGCTCTTTGCCGCCGACACGCTGTTCGCGCTCGGCTGTGGCCGGCTGTTCGAGCGCCCGCCGGCAGACATGTGGCATTCGCTGCAGAAACTCGCCGTGCTGCCCGATGAGACCGCGATCTATTTCGGCCACGAATACACGCTCTCCAACGCCCGTTTCGCTCTGACCATCGACCCGGACAACGAACGGCTGAAGGCCCGCGCCGCCGAGATCGAGGCGTTGCGCGCCGAGGGCAGGTTCACCATCCCGACGACGCTTGCGCTCGAGAAGGAAACCAACCCCTTCCTCCGCGTCGGCGACCCCGCCATCCGCCGCAACCTGTTGATGGAAACCAAGACCAACGAAGAGGTCTTCGCCGAGATCCGCAAACGCAAGGATAATTTCTGATGGCGCCGGCGCCGATGTCAGCCGACGACATCATCCGCGAACTCAATATGCAGTCGCACCCCGAGGGCGGCTTCTACATCCAGACCTTCCGCGACAGCGAAGGTGACGGGCGCGGGCACTCGACGGCGATCTACTACCTGCTGAAATCCGGCCAGCGCTCGCACTGGCACCGCGTCCACGACGCGGCCGAGGTCTGGCACTATTACGCCGGCGCACCGCTGGCGCTGCATCGCGCCGAAGATGGCGGGCGAAGCGAGACGCTGATGCTTGGCCCCGACATTCTCGGCGGCCAGCGCCCGCAGGCGATCATCCCCGCCAACTGGTGGCAATCGGCCGAAACGCTCGGCGACTATACGCTGGTGGGCTGCACGGTTTCGCCCGGCTTCGAATTCTCAAGCTTCGAGATGGCGCCACCCGGCTGGTCGCCGGAGACCTGAGAGGCTTAAAAGCCCTTACCCCTGCTGCTCGACCACCTCGGGCAGCATCACGAACAGCGATTTGAGCAGCGACACCGTGCCGGAGTGGCCAACGCTGTAATAGATCATCCGGCCTTCGCGGCGAGTATTGACCAGGCCCTCGAGACGCAGGCGGGCGAGCTGTTGCGAGACCATGGCCTGCTGCATGCCGAGAATGTCCTCGATCTCGCTGACGGTCTTCTCCTCTTCCGCGAGAATGCACAGGATGAGCAACCGCGTATGATGAGCCAGCGCTTTCAGAAGTTCACTTGCTGCCCGAGCTTTGGTCGAAAACCCCTGCAATTCGTGATCGGCCATACCCGATCGAGGTGTCGGCAAGTGCATGTTATGTCTCTGCTTGCATATATATCAAAAATGACAAGTGCTCATAACACGTACGCAACGCTGGATAATTTGGATCTCCTAAAGTGCCAAAAAAAGTCACTTAATCAGCAGATAAGCTGGCCGCCGTTAATCTCCAGCACCTGGCCGGTCACATAGCCAGAGAGCGACGGCGCCGCCATGAAGAGATAGGCCGGCGCGCAATCCTCCGCCGTCCCCAGCCGCTGCAGCGGTATGCCCTTGCGGGTCTGCTCAAGCTTCTCGGCAGACGAATAGCGCTGGTGGAAATCGGTCTCGATCGTACCCGGCGAGATGCAGTTGACGCGGATGCCATCCGGCGCGAGTTCGCGCGCAAGCGCTTTCGAATAGGTCGATACGAACGCCTTGGAGGCCGAATAGATCGCCGAGCCCGGGCTGCCGCCCGTCAGTGCCGAGATCGAAACCGTGTTGACGATCGCAGCCTCGCCCGCGGCCCTCAGCGCCGGCAGCAGCGCCCTGGTGACCTCGACGACCGATGTCTGGTTCAGCTGCACCACCTGGCCATACTGCTCGTCCGTGAGCGTACCCGCCGGAAACCGGCCGAACATCGTTCCCGCATTGTTGACGAGCGCGTGGATCGTCTTGAAATGGCCGAGCACCTTGTTCGCAAAAACCTGGCATCCCTCGCCCGACGAAAAATCGCCGGCGATCAGGATGGCGCGGCGATCTTCTTCCGCCGTCAGCAGGAAATCCGGCAAGGTCCGCTCGCCGTCGCGGCCGGTGTGAACCAGCACCCGCGCGCCGCAATCGAGAAACTGTCTCGCGACCTCGAGCCCGATCCCGCGGCCGGCACCCGTGACCACCACGTTGCGGTTTTCGAACAACTTCGGATGAAACATCAAACCCTCCCCATCAGCGGCCGAACCGATGCGGATCCGACATGGTGAGAAGATAGCCTTTGCATCCGCCTATGATCAACCGCTACCGGTCTTAGAGCCTTTCCTGGTTAGATTGAAGCATTCTGTTGGCTCAAACGGAGTCGGATGGTCGTCCGGCCGGCTTGGCCGTATGCGTTGGCTACGACACGCGCCGGCCGGACGATCAGGCGGCCCGTTTCAGCCAACCCGAAGGGCCGGGCATCTTTCCGCCAGGATCAAAGGCGATCGGCTCGACCGTACCTGGGGTACGCCCTTCGCCAATCGCCTTCGCCCTGACGAAAACCTGCTCCGGCAGAATGCTTCAAGCTAACCAGGAAAGGCTCTAAATGGCGGAGAAGAGCCTTGAGCGGGCAACAAAAAAGCGGCCTTGCGGCCGCTTCGATGACAGTCAGAGCTTAAAGGCTCAGTCCTTGTTGACGACACCCTGGAGGTGCGTCATTTCCATGATGAAGTGTTCCAGCTTGGACTTGTGCTCGTGATGCTGGGCATCCTCGAGTTCAGACTTGGCGGCGTCGATGCGACGGTCGAGTTCGTCCTTGGAGACGTCTTCGACAGGGATCGCGGATTCCGCGAGCAGCGTGCAGCCGGTCGGCAGGATGTCGGCGAAGCCGCCGAACACCACGAAGTCCTTCTTGACACCGCTGGCGGAGCGAACGCTCACGACGCCCGGCTTGATTGTCGTCATCGTCGGCGCGTGGTTCGCCATGACGGTCATCTCGCCCTCGGTTGCCGGAATGACAACTTCGGTCACCATCTCGGACAAGAGCAGGCGCTCCGGAGATACGAGTTCAAAATTGAAATTGTCAGCCATGACGTTTCACTTCTTGATTGTCTTTGAAACGAGAGACGGCGCGCGGGGACGGTCCCTGCGCGCCGTAAGTGAATGCATCAAGCGGCTGCGGAGAGCTTCTTGGCCTTTTCGATGGCTTCTTCCATCGAGCCGACCATGTAGAAGGCTGCTTCCGGCAGGTGATCGTATTCGCCGTTGACGAGGCCCTTGAAGCCCTTGATCGTGTCTTCGAGCGCGACGAGCTTGCCCGGCGAACCGGTGAAGACTTCGGCGACGAAGAACGGCTGCGACAGGAAGCGCTCGATCTTGCGGGCGCGGGCAACAGCCAGACGGTCTTCTTCCGACAGTTCGTCCATGCCAAGGATGGCGATGATGTCCTGCAGGGCCTTGTAGCGCTGCAGAGTCGTCTGAACCTTACGAGCCACTTCGTAGTGCTCTTCGCCGACAACCATCGGGTCGAGCATGCGCGAGGTGGAGTCGAGCGGGTCAACGGCCGGGTAAATACCCTTTTCGGCGATCGAGCGCGACAGAACCGTCGTTGCGTCCAAGTGGGCGAACGAGGTGGCCGGAGCCGGGTCGGTCAAGTCGTCGGCGGGGACGTAAATCGCCTGAACCGAGGTGATCGAGCCCTTCGTCGTCGTGGTGATGCGTTCCTGCATCGCGCCCATGTCGGTGGCGAGCGTCGGCTGATAGCCAACGGCCGAAGGAATACGGCCGAGCAGCGCCGACACTTCGGAACCTGCCTGCGTGAAGCGGAAGATGTTGTCGACGAAGAACAGAACGTCCTGGCCCTTGTCGCGGAAGTCTTCAGCGATCGTCAGACCGGTCAGAGCGACGCGAGCGCGTGCGCCCGGCGGTTCGTTCATCTGGCCGTAAACGAGCGCAGCCTTGGAGCCTTCGCCGCCGCCGTGCTTGTTGACGCCCGATTCGATCATTTCGTGGTAAAGGTCGTTGCCTTCGCGGGTACGTTCACCCACGCCTGCGAATACCGAGTAACCACCGTGCGCCTTGGCGACGTTGTTGATCAGTTCCATGATCAGAACGGTCTTGCCGACGCCGGCGCCGCCGAACAGGCCGATCTTGCCGCCCTTTGCGTAAGGAGCGAGCAGGTCGACGACCTTGATGCCGGTGACGAGGATCTGGCCTTCGGTCGACTGGTCGACGTAGGAAGGAGCGTCCTGGTGGATGGCGCGCTTGCCCGAAGTGACCAGCGGGCCGGCTTCGTCAACCGGTTCGCCGATGACGTTCATGATACGGCCGAGCGTTTCCGGACCGACCGGAACCGTGATCGGCTCACCCGTGTCGGAGACCGGCTGACCGCGAACCAGACCTTCGGTCGAGTCCATGGCGATCGTGCGAACTTCGTTTTCACCCAGGTGCTGAGCGACTTCGAGCACGAGGCGGTTGCCGCCGTTAGTGGTTTCGAGTGCGTTCAGGATCGCCGGCAGTTCGCCTTCGAAGGCAACGTCCACGACGGCGCCGATAACCTGCGTAACCTTGCCGGCGGAGCCTGCCGCGGCCTTCTTGGGGGTAGCTGCCTTAGCCATCTTCTTACCCTCTTTCCCTTACCTCAGAGCGCTTCCGCGCCCGAAATGATTTCAATGAGTTCCTTGGTGATCTGAGCCTGGCGCTGACGGTTGTAGGAAAGCGTCAGCTTGTTGATCATTTCACCAGCGTTACGCGTCGCATTGTCCATCGCGCTCATCTTGGCGCCCATTTCGCCGGCGACGTTCTCGAGGAGCGCGCGGAAAATCTGGACCGAGATGTTGCGTGGAATCAGATCCTCGAGGATCGATGCCGGATCTGGCTCGTATTCGTAGACCGCGCCCGCATGTGCCGCGTCCTCGGCAACAGCCTCGCCAGCCGAAGCCGGGATGAGCTGCTGTGCCGTCGGAACCTGCGAGATCACCGACTTGAACTCGGAATAGAAGAGCGTGCAGACGTCGAATTCACCGGCTTCGTACATCTCGATGATGCGCTTGCCGATGCTGTCGGCGTTTTCGAAGGCGACACGCTTGACGTCGCGGAGTTCCTTGCGCTCGACGATGAGCGGCAGGAATTCGCGGCGCAGGCTGTCGTAGCCCTTCTTGCCGACAGTGAAGATCTTTACCGTCTTGCCTTCTGCGGTCAGCTTGCGGGCATGATCGCGGGCAAAACGGGAAATCTGCGAGTTGAAACCGCCGCAGAGGCCGCGATCAGCCGTGCAGACAACGAGCAGGTGAACCTGATCCTTGCCTGTACCGGTCATGAGAGCCGGCGCACCATCCGCATCGGTGACGGCATTGGCGATGTTCGCCAAGACCGCACTCATCCGCTGCGAATAGGGCCGGGCGGCCTCGGCCGCCTCCTGCGCACGCCGAAGCTTCGCCGCGGCGACCATTTTCATCGCCTTGGTGATCTTCTGCGTCGCCTTGACGGAGGCGATCCGGTTTTTCAGATCCTTAAGTGAAGGCATCCGTGATCCGTCCTAACTGGGTCCGATTACGAGAAAGACTTCGCGAAGCTGTCGATGGCAGCGGTGAGCTTGCCCTTCGTATCGTCGCTGATGGCCTTTTCGCTACGGATCGTGTCGAGGATCGCCGAACCTTCGGAACGGAGGTACGACAGCAGGCCCTGCTCGAACTTGCCGACCTGGTTGACCGCGACCTTGTCGAGGTAACCGTTGACGCCGGCGAAGATCACCGCGACCTGTTCTTCCGTCTTCAGCGGCGAGAACTGCGGCTGCTTCAGGAGTTCGGTCAGGCGTGCGCCGCGGTTCAGCAGGCGCTGGGTCGAGGCATCGAGGTCGGAGCCGAACTGGGCGAAGGCGGCCATTTCGCGATACTGGGCGAGTTCGCCCTTGATCGAGCCGGCAACCTGCTTCATGGCCTTGATCTGAGCGGCGGAACCAACGCGCGAAACCGACAGACCGACGTTAACGGCCGGACGAATGCCCTGGTAGAACAGGTCGGTTTCGAGGAAGATCTGGCCGTCGGTGATCGAGATCACGTTGGTCGGAATGAACGCCGAAACGTCGTTACCCTGGGTTTCGATGACAGGCAGAGCCGTCAGCGAGCCAGCGCCCATTTCGTCGGAGAGCTTTGCAGCGCGCTCGAGGAGACGCGAATGCAGGTAGAAAACGTCGCCCGGGTAAGCTTCGCGGCCCGGCGGGCGGCGCAGCAGAAGCGACATCTGGCGATAGGCAACAGCCTGCTTCGAAAGGTCGTCGTAACCGATCAGGGCATGCTGGCCGTTGTCGCGGAAGTATTCGCCCATGGCGCAACCGGCGAACGGTGCCAGGTACTGCATCGGAGCAGCGTCCGAAGCGGTCGCGGCAACGACGATCGAGTACTTCATTGCGCCGCGTTCTTCGAGAACCTTGACGAACTGGGCAACGGTCGAACGCTTCTGGCCGATAGCGACATAGACGCAGTACAGCTTTTCGCTGTCCGGGCCGTTATCGTGGATGGCCTTCTGGTTCAGGATCGCGTCGAGAATGATCGCGGTCTTGCCGGTCTGGCGGTCGCCGATGACGAGCTCGCGCTGGCCACGGCCAACCGGGATGAGCGCGTCGATGGCCTTGAGGCCGGTCGACATCGGCTCATGAACCGACTTGCGCGGAATGATGCCGGGAGCCTTGACGTCGACGCGCGCACGGCGGGTCGCGTTGATCGGGCCCTTGCCGTCGATCGGGTTGCCGAGAGCGTCGACAACGCGGCCGAGCAGTTCCGGACCAACCGGAACGTCAACGATGGCGCCCGTACGCTTGACGGTGTCGCCTTCCTTGATGGCGCGGTCGGAACCGAAAATAACGACACCAACGTTGTCGGCTTCAAGGTTCAGCGCCATGCCGCGGATGCCGCCCGGGAACTCGACCATCTCGCCAGCCTGGACGTTGTCCAGACCGTATACGCGAGCGATACCGTCACCGACGGAGAGCACCTGACCGACTTCCGAGACCTGCGCCTCTTTGCCGAAGTTTTTAATCTGATCTTTGAGAATTGCGGAAATTTCCGCGGCGCGGATATCCATCAGCCAACCTCTTTCAATGCAAGCTTAAGGGTAGAGAGTTTGGTACGAAGAGACGTATCAATCTGACGGGACCCGACCTTCACGATCAGACCACCAAGAATTGACGGATCAACCGTGACGTTGACCGCCACGTCTTTGCCGGTGACGCCCTTCAGCGCCGCCTTCAATTCAGTTTCCTGCGCTGCGTCGAGCGCATGGGCCGAGGTAACCTCGGCGGTAATTTCGCCACGCTGCTTGGCAGCGATGACACGGAAGGCCTTGATCATGCCCGGGAGAGCAAACAGGCGGCGATTGCGCGCCACGACCTTCAGGAAGTTTGCAACGAACCCGCTGATGCCAGCCTTTTCGCTGATCGCGATGATCGTCTTCAGCTGATCTTCAGCCGAGAAAACCGGGCTGGAGATGAAGCGCTTCAGATCGTCGCTCTCGTCCAACATCGCCTGAAAACGGTCGAGATCGGCGGTCACGTTCGCGACTGCACCCTCCTCGAGCGCCAGTTCGAACAGCGACGAGGCATATCGCTCTGCAACACCAGATGTAAGCTGGGACGTGTCTGCCACGGGCACAAATTTCCCTGATTTCAACCCAAGAATCCGGCCTCCGGCGGGCGCCTGATTTAAATTCTTGAATTCGTTATGATTTCCCCCAGAAATCGCAAGAGAAGCCTCTTGCTTCTTCCGAAATTCGGGGTCCGTCTAACATAGGATATCGGGACTCGCAACACGCGTAACGCCGTAATCCTATTTTAGCATCGATTTCTGCCGCAAAAATGCCGAAACCGTTCACGGTCCAAAGACCGTCACTCCAAAATCGGCGTGTTTCAGGCGGAAAAGAAACCGAAGACATAGCCGAGCGGGAGCGCCGCCAAAACCACCTGCACAACCAGAAGTACATAATTCATGATGGTGCCTCCCCGGTCGGAAAGCAGCGAGATGATGCGCGCGAATGCGGCCATCGCAAACGCCGCACCAAGCGCCAGATAGGTGAAGTTCTGCGCCAGCATGATCGCCGAAAGCCCGGTGCCGAGGTAGAAGCCGCCCATCGAGCGCAGTTCGGCATAACCATCGCGGCGCCCCTCGCGCACCTGCATCCCGAAGAGCCGCATCGCATAGCCCGGCGCGAACATGATGATGAAGCCCGCAAGCGCGGTAAACGCGGCGGCACCGAAGGCAAGCTGCTCGCCCAGCTCCGTCGGAAAGTAGAATTCCATGATGTGACCCCAAATCACTGTGATTTGCAGCCCTTATGCCATGATATCGGCAGGCCGCAAACGCCCGAGATCGGCGTACTTTAAAGGAAGCTCTGCGGATCGATATCGAGCTGCACGTGGATGGAGCCGCGCTCCTTGGGCGATTGCGCCAGCATGGTGCGCAGGTAGGCCTGCATGTCGGAGTTCCGGCGACCATGCACGAGGAGCCGGAAGCGATGGCGTCCGCGCACCAGCGCCAGCGGCGCCTCGGCCGGCCCAAGCACGGAAATGCCCGTCACCTGCGGCGCTGCGTTGCGCATGCTGCGCGCATGGCCCTCCGCATCCTGCCTTGTTTCCGCCGAGACGATGATCGATGCCAGCCGGCCGAACGGCGGCAGGATCGCCCGCTCGCGCTCGGCGATCTCGCGCTCGTAGAAAGCACCCGCATCACCCGAGACGATCGCCTGCATCACGGGATGCTGCGGCTGGTAGGTCTGCAGCAGCCCGTGGCTCTTCAGACCCGTACGCCCCGCGCGACCCGTCACCTGCGACAACAGCTGGAAGGTCCGCTCGGCCGCGCGCGGATCACCGTTCGCCAGCCCGAGATCGGCATCGATGATGCCGACAAGCGTCATCAGCGGGAAGTTATGCCCCTTCGCCACCAGCTGCGTGCCGATGACGATATCCGCCTCGCCCTTGGCGATGGCGTCGAGCTCCAGCCTGAGCCGCTTCACTCCGCCCATGATGTCGGAGGAGAGCACGATGGTCCGCGCCTCGGGAAAATGCCGCTCCACCTCTTCCGCGATCCGCTCCACTCCCGGCCCGCAGGCAACAAGATGATCGAACGTGCCGCATTCCGGGCAGGCCTCGGGCGTATGCTGGTGATAGCCGCACTGATGGCATTGCAGCTGCCGCTTGAAACGATGCTCGACCAGCCAGCTGGAGCATTGCGGGCACTGGAAACGGTGGCCACAGACCCGGCAGAGCGTCAGCGGCGCATAGCCGCGCCGGTTCAGGAACAACAGCGCCTGCTGCTTCTTCTCCACCGTCTTGCCGATCGCCCTCAACAGCACCGGCGACAGGAAGCCTCCACGCTCCGGCGCATGTCGGCGCATATCGACCAGATGCAGATCGGGCAGCGCCGCGTCGCCGAAGCGGGTCGGCAGATGGATGGTCGTATAGCGCCCGCTCTGGCCGTTGACCTGGCTCTCCACCGATGGCGTGGCCGAAACCAGTACGAGCGGGAAGTCGCCGATCCGGGCGCGCACGACCGCCATGTCGCGCGCATTGTAATAGACGCGGTCTTCCTGCTTGTAAGCCGGATCATGCTCTTCATCGACGATGATCAGCCCGAGATCCTCGAATGGCAGGAACAGCGCCGAACGCGCCCCGGCCACGACCCGGACCTCCCCTGTCACCGCCTGCCGCCACACCTTCTCGCGCGTCTTCGGCGCCAGATCGGAATGCCACTCGGCGGGCTTCGCGCCGAAGCGATCCTGAAAACGCTCAAGGAAACTGGCCGTCAGCGCGATCTCCGGCAGCAGGATCAGCACCTGCTTGCCGCGCTTCAGCGTCTCGGCGATCGCCTCGAAATAGACCTCCGTCTTGCCCGAACCGGTGACGCCATCGATCAGCGACACCGCGAACTGGCCGTTGCGGACCTCCTCCAAGATCTCGTCTGCCGCCTCCTTCTGCGGACCGGCGAGCCGCGAGGGCGCGAAATCCGGATCAGGCTTGGCCACGATCGGCGGCGGCGGCAAGAAGATCGTTTCGAAAATCCCCTGCGCGATCAAGCCATCGACGACGCTGGTCGAAACGCCGGCCGCATGCGCGAGGCCGATCCGCGTCCACGACAGCCCGTCGCCGGCGGCATCGAGCACGCGAGCGCGCGCCGGCGTCATCCGCTCCGGCTCGCCGCCGACAAAGCGCAGCCCCTCGACCATCGGCTCCGGGTCGAAGGCGTTCGGCACGCGCAGCGCCATGCGCGCCACCAGCCCCGGCGGCGACAGCGTGTAGCTCGCCACCCAGTCGACGAAATCGCGCATGTCCTTGGAAAGCGGCGGGCAATCGAACACCTTGGTGATCGGCCGCAGCTTCTTCGGATCGACGCCCTCGTCGCCCCCCTCCCAGACGGCGCCCATCACCTGGCGCGGCCCGAGCGGCACCTGCACCACGGAGCCGGGCTCCACCGCCATGCCCTCGGGCACCGAGTAGGAATAGGGCCTGGGCGCCGGCATGGGTACGAGCACCGACACCGTGCGCACGGCGGGCGGCGGCTCGATCGGGCCAAAGAGGTCGGACGAATCTATGCTCATCGGGCGCGACCATGCCCGCAACGAGAAAAAAATGAAACCCGCGACATCGCGCTATCAATCGTCATCATCGTCCTCGCCGGCAATCGTGCCGGTAAGCCGCATGCCCTCGATCCAGGTGGCGCCGTTTTCGCGGATCACCTTGCGCGGCCGGACCCCGCAGCGCTCGCGTACGGCCTCCGCCAGCTGCGCGGAATGGGTGACGATCCAAACCTGGCTGCTCTTCGATGCCGTCGCGATCATATCCGCCAGCGGCTCCAGCATATCGGGATGCAGGCTCGCCTCCGGCTCGTTGAGCGCAATCAGCGGCGGCAGGCGATAGGAGAGCAGCGCCGCCGCAAGCCCGAGAAAGCGGATCTGCCCGTCCGACAATTCGCGCGGCTGGAACACCCGGTGCGGAAAGTCGGGAAAGGATAGCCCGAACGACGCCGTCTCCTCCGGCTCCGGCACCACGAGCCGCGCGCCGCCGAAAGCCGAGGCGACGACGCGGTCGAGATCGACCGTATCCTGCCTTGTATGCCTCAGCGTCGCGAACACCGCCGCCAGATTGGCGCCGTCCTCATCCAGCATCGGCCCGGTCACGGCAAGGCAGGGCTGGCGCAGCGGCGAGGCGCGATCAGTGCGGAAGCCATGAAAGAAGCGCCAGTTGGCCACCACCCGGCGAAAGGCCGCGATCTCGGGAAAATGCCCGGCGTCGCCAAGCAGCGCCATCGCCGTTTCCGACGTCAGTGCCTGATCCGGATAATCCTGCATCCGCCCGGAGCCATCGCGCACCTGGATGGAAGGCCCTCCCCGCTTCATCATGACGACCGGCCGCCCATGATCGACGATCAGCTCCTCGGCCTTCACCTGCGGCTCCAGCGGAAAGCCTGCCGCCGCCTCCGGCGGACGCAACCCGACTTCGACCCTGTAGCGAAACGTGACGGCCCGCTCCTCGTCCAGAAGCTCGACCTCGAGCCGCACCCGCGCCGGCCCTTCATTCTGCTTGCGCGTGCCCGACCACAACACCGAAAACATGCCGCCCTCGGCCGCAAGCTCGCGCACCAGCCGCCCGGTGACGGCCGCCTGCACCAGCTGCAGCGCACGATAGAGATTGGACTTTCCGACCCCGTTCTCGCCGAGAAACAGCGAGGTCTCCGACAGATCCATGCGGATCGAGCGGAGCGACCGGTAATTCTGGGCGAACATGGAGCGGAGTTGCATGCCCCGCTTTACCCCATTCGCTCAGCGAAATGAATGGGCATCGGCCATCTCGGGCAGGCTTGGCTCGACGAGAGGCTGAAACCGCGCGTCGCCATCGTGCTTCAACGCATCGACGGTGTGCGTTTCCAGCGCCCTTGTGACGTCGTTGATATCGCCATCAAGATGCTCGACCGGGATCATGTCGCCGATGATAAAATCGAAGCGGTCGCCGCGCTTGTTGAGGAGCTCGTGAAACACCGTCATGTCGCGCAGCTCCGTCGACCACTTGGCGAACCAGTAGAACAGCCCGGAATTGCGCGCCGTCATGTGAACAGGCAGGATCGGCAGATTGTACTTGCGCGCCAGCCCGACGGCGGACGTCTTCCACGGCCGCTCGTTGAGCCGGCCATTCGCCCAGTAGGCGATCCGCCCGGAAGGAAACAGCACCGTCGCCTTGCCCTCGCGAACCGCATGGTTGGTCAGCTGCAGCGTCTCGCGCGCCTTCAGCTTGCTCTTGTGCTCGTCGCGCCATTCCACCGGAATGATCATCTCGGCAAAGCGCGGATTGACGCGCACCGCATCGCGATTGGCAAACACCATCATGTCAGGCCGCCGCGTCTTCAAGAGGTCGAACACCGCGACGCCATCGGCGATGCCGGTCGGGTGGTTGCTGACGAGAATGAAGCCACCCTTGTCGGGAATCCGCTCCGCATTGGTCACGCCTATATCGAGATTGAGGAGATCACTCATATACTCGAAGCACTGGAAGCCCGGCATGTTGGCGATGTCGTTGGCGAAGGTCATCGCCTTGTTGTAGCGCAGCAGCGTATAGAGAAACGGCCGCATGACGGGCCACAGCGGGTGGCCGACGATGCGTTGTCCGCGTTCGGCGATCAGCGTGTCGACGATATGTCCGGGTCTGCCTTGGGAAACGAGCGCGATCGTTTCTGCGAATTGTCCGAATGCCGTCGTGGGTTGGCGCCGTGCCATGCAAGATCCTGCCTCGTTGGGAAACCAGTTATCGCGATTATTATGATCGAAGCATGACAGGCACTTGGCCGATGTTAGCGATTCCATAACCGTCCCTCAGGCAAAATTGGCGGTCTGGCTGGCAAATTCAAGAGGCGGAAACGTGAATGAACTCCTGATCATGGCCGATGCGCGGCTGATGGCGGAACGCGCCACGTGGCTGCAAAGCCTAGCCGGCGAACGACGTCTGTCGCAGCACACGCTCGACGCCTATGAGCGCGACACCCGCCAGTTTCTGACCTTCATGACCGGCCATCTCGCCGGGCCGACGACGCTGAACGATATCGAAGCGCTGCGGCCCGCCGATTTCCGCGCCTTCCTCGCCGCCCGCCGCCGCGATGGCACCGGTGCCCGCTCGCTCGGCCGCAATCTCGCCGGCCTGCGCTCGCTGCTGCGCTATCTGGAAAAGAAGGGGCTGGTGAACGCCGCCGGCGCCGGCGCCATCCGCTCGCCGAAGCAGCCAAAATCGCTCCCCAAGCCGCTCTCCGACACCCAGGCCGTCACCGTCGTCAGCAACGAGGCGCAGCTGCACGAGGAACCCTGGATCGCCGCCCGCGACGCCGCCGTCATGACCCTGCTCTACGGCTGCGGCCTGCGCATCTCCGAGGCGCTCGATCTCCTGCCCGGCGACATCACGCCTGGCGCCACGACGCTGCGCATAACAGGCAAGGGCAACAAGACCCGCCTTGTGCCGCTGCTGCCAGTCGTTTTCGAGGCGGTCGACAGATACCGAAAGCTCTGCCCATATCATCTTACCGCCGACCAGCCGCTGTTTCGCGGCGCCCGCGGCGGCAAGCTGCAGCAGGCGATCATCCAGCGCACCAT
Organism: Rhizobium sp. Rhizsp42; assembly: GCF_047304155.1. NCBI lineage: Bacteria > Pseudomonadati > Pseudomonadota > Alphaproteobacteria > Hyphomicrobiales > Rhizobiaceae > Rhizobium > Rhizobium sp. Rhizsp42. Next base: position 14,753 of record NZ_JBGLYS010000048.1, read on the forward strand.
GCGCACGATGCGAAGCGCCTTCGGCCTGCCGGAGACCGCGACCCCGCACGCGCTGCGCCACTCCTTCGCCACCCATCTCTTGGCCGGCGGCGGCGATCTCAGGACCATCCAGGAACTGCTCGGCCATGCCAGCCTGTCGACCACGCAGGTCTACACGGGTGTGGACGCCTCGCGCCTTCTCGACGTTTACGACCGCGCCCATCCTAGAGCGTAATCCTTTGTTAACCTGTTCCCTTAAAGGAATATGATGAGCCCCGCGCGTAAAGCTTGTGGCAAATCCTTTGTGACCGGAACACCATCATGACGATCTCCCTCGGCCACCGCAGCCTTTCCAACGCCTTGCCGGCTCGCTTCGGCAACATCGTGCTCTGGCTGATCGCTGCCGTCCATGTGCTGGCCGCCGCACTCCTGATCGCCACCCTCGTCTCCATCTCGCCGGCATCAGCCGCGGACGACGCAAGCTGCACCGGCCGCAACATTCTCGACGACCTGAAGGTCAGCAACCCCTCGCGCTACGAGCAGGCGGTCAAGGAAGCCGACGCCGTGCCGAACGGCAAGGGCATCTTCTGGAAGATCGAAAAGCCGGGCATCAAGCCGTCCTGGCTCTTGGGCAGCATGCACGTCACTGATCCGCGCGTCCTCGACCTGCCGCCGCGCACCAAGGCCGCCCACGATGCAGCCGATACCATCGTGATCGAATCCGACGAGATTCTCGACGAGAAGAAAGCCTCAGCGGCCCTGTTGATGAAGCCGGACCTGATGATGTTCACCGATGGCACGACCATCGACAAGCTGCTCTCGCCCGAGGATTACACCCGCCTCGAGGCCGGCCTGAAGACGCGCGGCATTCCGCTCGCAGCCGTCTCGCGCATGCGCCCATGGATGATCTCGAGCGTCGTGGCGCTGCCCGCCTGCGAAATGGCCCGCAAGGCCAAGGGCGTCCAGTTCCTCGACCAGAAGATCGCCACCGACGCGGCCGCCCAAGGCAAGCAGGTCAAGGGCCTCGAGACGCTCGCCGAACAACTGCAGGCCATGGCCGAACTCCCCACCGAATTCCACATGAAGTCGCTGATCGAAACGCTGGAACTCGGCTCGAAGATGAACGACGTGGTCGAGACCATGACCGATCTCTACCTCTCCGGCGATATCGGCATGACCATGCCGATGCTGAAGACGGTAACGCCCGAGGGCGCCGACGACAGCAGCGACTACGCCGCCTTCGAACAGCGCATCATCCTCGACCGCAACAAGATCATGGCCGAACGCGCCGCCCCGATCCTGGCTAACGGCAACGTCTTCATGGCCGTCGGCGCGCTGCATCTTCCCGGCGAAAGTGGCGTGATCGAGCTCTTGCGCAAGCAGGGCTTTACGGTGACGGCGGTGAATTGAGGGCGCCGAGGCGCCTGCCCATGTGGGCGATCATCGCCTTTACGATGACATTGTGAAACGGCGTGATCACTGCGATATAGATTCGTCCGATCAGGATCTTGCGATGGACCAAAGTCGTGGCCTTCACCCGTTTCATCTCGCCACTGGCGGAATCCTCGACGTCTATCACGATGCGAAAGTCGAGATGCTTGTCATCGAAACCGACGACCACCTGCCGCTCCGTCTTTGAGAGCACCGGAAATATCCCGATCTTTTCTATTGCTTCCGGCAGATCGTGCGCATCTGTCCGCAACCCGAAAAGCGGACCGACGATCAGGTTGCGCAACCGCATCAGCCCGCTGATCCAGAACGGCGCGTAGCCCAGCATCAGCCGGGCAGCCTCGATCGCATCGAATGACGCAGCCGGCACTGAGAGCTGATAGCAGTCCGCCCAATCGGCCGAGGGCAGCGCCGGATGCGGCAAGCGTGGCAGGATCTTCGAAGGTTTGGCTGGCATCAACGACATTGATCACGCGTCTCCGGCAATATCTTCCGGCAACACATAGCATATCCCGCGACACTGAACCGCCCTCTGCATCGCCCTGCGGCAATACGCGCCTATCCGCGCCTATCGACGCAAGCGGCGAATAGAGCAACGGCATAAGACCGCTGACTTCCTACCGTGTAGCCCCCTCATCCGACCCTTCGGGCCACCTTCTCCCCGTTGGGCAGAAGGGAAAATGGAGCGAGCGGCCCGCCACTGGTCTCTTCTCCCCTGCGGGGAGAAGGTGCCGGCAGGCGGATGAGGGGGCTACAAACTCGGCGCTTGCCGCTAAAGCCCCACCCACCAATCACATATGGATCGGCTTGAAGAACGCCGCCAGCGCCGCTTCCTTGACCGCTTCCGACATGGTCGGGTGCGCATGGCAGGTGCGGCCGAGGTCTTCGGCGGAGCCGCCGAATTCCATCAACACGGCGATCTCGTGGATCATTTCGCCGGCGCCGAAGCCGACGATGTGGCCGCCGAGGACGCGGTCCGTGGTCTTGTCCGACAGGATCTTCACGAAGCCATCCGTCGCCAGCATCGCGCGCGCGCGGCCGTTTGCCGTGAACGGGAACTTGCCGACCTTGTAGGCGACGCCAGCGGCCTTCAGCTCTTCCTCGGTCTTGCCGACGGAGGCGACTTCGGGCTGCGTGTAGACGACGCTCGGGATGACGTCGTAGTTCACATGGCCATGCTGGCCGGCGAGGATTTCGGCGAGTGCCACGCCTTCGTCTTCAGCCTTGTGCGCCAGCATCGGGCCCTTCACCACGTCGCCGATCGCGTAGATGCCGGCAACATTGGTGCGGAAGTGACCGTCGATCTCGACGCGGCCGCGATTGTCGAGCGCAACGCCCGCTTCTTCGAGACCGAGGCCCGCCGTGTAGGGAATGCGGCCGGTGGAGATCAGCACCACATCGGCTTCGACCGTCTGCGCGGCACCGCCGGCGACCGGCTCGAAGGTCACCTTCGCGCCCTTGCCACCCTTTTCGACGCCCGTCACCTTGGAGCTCAGGTTGATGTCGACGCCCTGCTTGGCGAGCATGCGCTGGAACTGCTTGGAGACGTCGCCATCCATCGCGCCGAGGATCTTGTCGAGATATTCGATGACGGTGACCTTGGCGCCGAGGCGCGACCACACAGAGCCGAGCTCGAGGCCGATGACACCGCCGCCGACGACGATCATCGTCTCAGGCACCTTGTCGAGCGCGATCGCGCCGGTGGAGGAAACGATCACCTTCTCGTCGATGTCGACCTTCACACCAGGGATGCCGGCAACGTCGGAGCCGGTGGCGATGACGATGTTCTTGCCTTCGATTTCCTGGACTTTGCCATCCTCAGCCGTAACCGAGACCTTACCGGCAGAGACGATCTTGCCGGTGCCGATGAAGCTGTCGATCTTGTTCTTCTTGAACAGGAAAGCGACGCCGTCGACGTTCGACTTCACGGTGGCTTCCTTGTGGGCCATCATCTTGTCGAGGTTCAGCTTCGGTGCTGCGACCTCGATGCCGAGCGCGTCCATGCCGTGGCCGGCCTGATGGAACATTTCCGACGCGTGCAGCAGCGCCTTGGAGGGAATGCAGCCGACATTGAGGCAGGTGCCGCCGAAGGTGGCGCGCTTTTCGACGACAGCGACCTTGAGGCCGAGCTGGGCAGCCTTGATGGCAGCGACATAGCCGCCGGGGCCGGTTCCGATAACGATCACATCATAGGACATTGTTGCTTTTCCTTTTCGTTATTTGCTTAGTCCGCCGCGCGGGCGAGCGCGAGACGGAAGCCGAAGCCGACCAGAGCGGCGCCGGTAATGCGGTTGAACCATTTGCCGCTGGCGATGAAACGATCGCGCACGGCCTTGACGGTGAAGAAGGTGGAGACGGCGGCAAACCAGGCGACCAGCGCGGTCGCCATGCCGATGCCGTAGCTGAACTGGATGAGGCCGGGCGTGTCGTGATGAACGAGCGTCGAAAACAGCGACAGGAAGAACAGCACCGGCTTCGGGTTCAGGGCGTTGGTGATGAAGCCCATGCCGAGGCAGCGCAGCGCCGAGATCGGCTTGCGATCCTCTTCGCTTACATTGATGTCGGCCACGTTGAAGCCCGGTGCACGAAACGACTTGATGCCGAGATAGACGAGATAGGCCACACCCGCCCACTTGATCATCGCAAACAGCATCAGCGACTGCGACACGATCAGCCCGAGGCCGAGGATCGTGTAGCTGATGTGGAAGAGCAGCGAGAAGCCCATGCCGATGCCGGTCATGATCGCGGCGCGGCGGCCATGCACGATGCTCTGGCGCAGGATCACCGCGAAGTCGGCGCCCGGCACGACGATGAAGATCGAGAAGACGGCCATCAGGCCGAGAAATTCGAGAACATACTGCATGCTCATACCGCCCTTGAAATGATGAACCCGATCATCGGCCGCCGCTTACATTGAGGATCGCGCCGGTGACATAGGATGCGTCCCTGGATAGCAGATAAAGCACCGCGTCGGCGATCTCTTCCGCCGTGCCGGCGCGCTGCATCGGAATGCTCGGCGCCATGTCGCGCGCCCGATCCGGCAGGCCGCCAGACGCGTGGATTTCGGTGTCGATGACGCCTGGCCGCACCGCGTTGACGCGCACGCCCTCGGTCGCCACTTCGCGGGCAAGGCCGATGGTGAAAGTGTCGATCGCGGCCTTGGAGGCGGCGTAGTCGACATATTGCGAGGGCGAGCCGATGATCGCAGCCATCGACGAGATATTGACGATCGCCCCGCCCTTGCCGCCATGTTTGGTCGACATGCGGCGCACGGCCTCGGCCGCGCAGAGAATGGAGCCAGTAATGTTGATGCGCATCATCCGCTCGATGCGCGCGACCGACATCTCGTCAATACGGGCGGGCGCATCGACGATGCCGGCATTGTTGGCAAGCCCGTCCAGCCGGCCGAAGTGGCGGTCGATCGCTTCGAACATCTGCGTGATATCGGATGCCTCGCCGACATCGCCCTTGATCGCGATGGCATCACCGCCGCCGGCCTTGATCTTCGCCACGACCTCATCGGCCGCAGCCTTGTTGGCGGCATAGTTCACGGCGACGCGCCAGCCCTTGGCGGCGGCCAGCAGGCTGATCGCAGCGCCGATGCCGCGGCTGCCGCCGGTCACGAGAAGAACGGGTTGGTCACTCATGACGCACATTCCTTGAAGTCGAGCACATCCCAGGGCGCCACCGATGCCTTGCCCTTGCCCCAGATCGACGAGGCGCGAATGGCCGGGCCGATGCCGGGGAATAGGATCTTGTCGGCCGCCTGCCCGGCTTCCGGCTGCAGGTTGTCGAGCGTGCCCTTGGCGTCGATGCCGTAGACCATGCCCTGCCAGATCGTGCAGGCTTCGAGATCGGCCCCCGTCGCGTCCCCGTCAGGGCATTTGAACATCACCATCGCGAGCGACCGCGCCGGATCTTCCGACGGCATGACATAGCCGTCGAGCACAAGCGGCGTCTTCAAAACCTTGACCGTGAAGCGGTTACTGGCAGCGGCCGCGGCTGATGCGATCGGCGTGAAACGCAGCTCGTAGGCGCCGTCGCGATCGGTGTAGACCGCATTGGCCTGCTTGCACTCCGCCGCCATCAGCGGCTGGCCGCAAAGGGTGGCGGCAAGCAGGAGCGCAACCGCACACGCCACGGGGCGGCCGGAAGCGGACGTGGTATTCGGCGAGTGGAAGGCGGGTTTCAGCGACATCAGGTGTTCCGGTGCTGAGGCGAAAAGGGCCGCTCGCGCGGCCCTGTCGGTCTCTTAGAGATCGAGAACGAGGCGTTCCGGATCTTCCAGGCTTTCCTTGACGCGCACGAGGAAGGTAACGGCTTCCTTGCCGTCGACGATGCGGTGGTCGTAGGAGAGCGCGAGATACATCATCGGACGGATGACGATCTGGCCGCCGACGACGACGGGACGGTCCTGGATCTTGTGCATGCCGAGAATGCCCGACTGCGGCGCGTTCAGGATCGGCGAGGACATCAGCGAACCGTAGACGCCACCATTGGTGATGGTGAAGGTGCCGCCCTGCATGTCTGCCATCGACAGCGAACCGTCGCGCGCCGACTTGGCAAGACGGCCGAGGTCCTTTTCGATCTCGGCGATCGACATCTGGTCGGCATCGCGGATGATCGGAACGACCAGGCCCTTGTCGGTGCCGACGGCCATGCCGACGTGGCAGTAGTTCTTGTAGATGATGTCGGTGCCGTCGATTTCGGCGTTGACAGCAGGCAGTTCCTTGAGCGCGTGCGTGACGGCCTTGGTGAAGAAGCCCATGAAGCCAAGCTTCACCCCGTGCTTCTTTTCGAACACGTCCTTGTACTTGGCGCGCAGTGCCATCACGGCGCTCATGTCCACCTCGTTGTAGGTGGTGAGCATGGCGGCGGTGTTCTGGGCGTCCTTGAGGCGCTTGGCGATCGTCTGGCGCAGGCGCGTCATCTTCACGCGCTCTTCGCGGCCGGCATCCTCGACCGTCGACGGGCCGCGTGCGGCAGCAGGGGCTGCCGGAGCAGCAGCGGCAGGAGCCGCAATGCCCTTGGCGACAGCGGCGATCACGTCGCCCTTCAGAACCTGGCCACGCTTGCCGGAACCATCGACCTGATCGGCCGAAAGGTTGTTTTCAGCGAGCATCTTCGAAGCGGCCGGTGCCGGCGGCATCGAGGAAGCGGCAGCCGATGCGGAAGCGGCAGCTGCGACCGGTGCGGCAGCGGCAGGAGCCGGCTCGGCGGCCTTGGCGGGGGCGGCAGCTGCAGCTGGAGCAGCAGCGGCGGCACCAGCGCTGGCGGCGATCTGGCCGAGCAGCGCGTCGAGACCGACGGTTTCGCCGGCCTGTGCAACGATTTCGGAAAGTACGCCGGCAGCCGGTGCCGGAACTTCGATGGTCACCTTGTCGGTTTCAAGCTCCACCAGCGGCTCGTCGGCCTTGATGACATCGCCGACCTTCTTGAACCAGGTACCGACGGTTGCCTCGCTGACGGATTCACCGAGAGTTGGAACGCGGATTTCTGTGGCCATTGTTCAAATCCTGAATTTTGATCTTTGTGATGTTTGACGGCATTCCGGCGCGATCGGCCGGGATCTGAATTAATGCGGAGAGGAAACGCGGCGCGCTCCCTCCCCGATCTCATTCTCGTTAGCCGCCGAGCGCGTCCTCGAGGAACGCGGCGAGCTGTGCCAGATGCTTGGACATCAGGCCGGTTGCGGGCGATGCCGCGGCCGGACGTCCGGTGTAGCGAACGCGCTGGTACTTCGCATCGATATGGGCAAGCACCCATTCCAGATACGGGTCGATGAACGACCATGCACCCATGTTCTTCGGCTCTTCCTGGCACCAGACCATTTCCGCGTTGCGGAAGCGGGAGAGCTCGTTGATGAGCGCCTTGGCCGGGAACGGGTAAAGCTGTTCGACGCGCAGCAGGTAGACATCATCGATCCCGCGCTTTTCGCGCTCTTCGAGCAGGTCGTAATAGACCTTGCCGGTGCAGAGCACGACGCGGCGGATCTTGGCGTCCTTCTGCAGCTTGATCGGGCCGTCCTTGATGACCTCGGCATCGTCCCAGAGGAGACGGTGGAACGAGGTCTCGCCGGCCATTTCGGCCAGGCCCGACACGGCGCGCTTGTGGCGCAGCAGCGACTTCGGCGTCATCAGGATCAGCGGCTTGCGGAAGTCGCGCTTCACCTGGCGGCGCAGGATGTGGAAGTAGTTCGCCGGCGTCGTGACGTTGGCGACCTGCATGTTGTCTTCCGCGCAAAGCTGCAGGAAGCGCTCGAGGCGGGCCGACGAGTGTTCCGGACCCTGGCCTTCATAGCCATGCGGCAGCAGGCAGACGAGGCCGGACATACGCAGCCACTTGCGTTCGCCCGACGAGATGAACTGGTCGAACACGACCTGCGCACCGTTGGCGAAATCGCCGAACTGGGCTTCCCAGAGCGTCAGCGCATTCGGACGGGCCAGCGAGTAGCCGTATTCGAAGCCAAGAACGGCTTCTTCAGACAGCATCGAGTTGATGACTTCGTAGCGGGCCTGGGTCGCCGACAGGTTGGCGAGCGGGATATAGCGCTCTTCCGTTTCCTGATCGTAGAGAACCGAGTGACGCTGCGAGAAGGTGCCGCGTTCGCAATCCTGGCCGGAAAGACGGATCTTGTGGCCTTCGGTAACGAGACCGCCGAACGCCAGCGCTTCCGCCGTTGCCCAATCGATGCCTTCGCCGGTCGAGATCATGTTGGCGCGGTTTTCCATGAAGCGCTGGATCGTGCGGTGCGCATGGAAGCCTTCCGGGATTTCGGAAAGCTTGCGGCCGATTTCCTTCAGCTGCTTCATCGGCACGGCGGTCTTGCCGCGACGCTGCTCATCGGCATTGTCTGCCGTGCGCAGGCCCGACCACTCGCCGTCAAGCCAGTCGGCCTTGTTCGGCTTGTAGTGCTGGCCGGCCTCGAACTCCTGCTCGAGATGCGCGCGCCAGTCGGCCTTCATCTTCTCGACTTCGCCTTCGGTCAGCACGCCCTCGGAAACGAGGCGCTCGCTGTAGAGCTGCAGAACGCTCTTGTGGGCGCGGATGACCTTGTACATCTTCGGCTGCGTGAAGGACGGCTCGTCGCCTTCATTGTGGCCGTAGCGGCGGTAGCAGAACATGTCGAGCACGACAGGCTTGTGGAACTTCATGCGAAATTCCATGGCGATCTTGGCGCCGTAGACGACGGCTTCCGGATCGTCACCGTTGACGTGCAGGATCGGTGCTTCGATCATCTTGGCGACGTCGGACGGATAGGGCGACGAACGCGAGAAGGCCGGGTTCGTGGTGAAGCCGATCTGGTTGTTGATGATGACGTGCATCGTGCCGGCAACGCGGTGGCCGCGCAGACCGGACAGGCCGAGGATTTCGGCAATCACGCCCTGGCCGGCGAAAGCGGCATCGCCGTGGATGAGGAGCGGCAGAACCTTGGCGCGCTCCGACAACGGAATGATGTCGCCGTCCCAGACGGTGGCGCTCATGTCCTGCTTGGCGCGAGCCTTGCCCATGACGACGGGGTCGACGATTTCAAGGTGCGACGGGTTGGCCGTCAGCGACACGTGAACCTTGTTGCCGTCGAACTCGCGGTCCGAGGAAGCGCCGAGATGGTACTTCACGTCGCCGGAACCTTCGACTTCGTCAGGCGCGTAGGAGCCGCCCTTGAACTCGTGGAAGATGGCGCGGTGCGGCTTGCCCATGACCTGGGAAAGCACGTTCAAACGGCCGCGGTGGGCCATGCCGAACACGGCTTCCTTGAGGCCGAGATGGCCGCCGCGCTTCAGGATCTGCTCAAGCGCCGGGATCAGCGATTCACCGCCGTCGAGGCCGAAGCGCTTGGTGCCCTTGAACTTGACGTCGAGGAACTGCTCGTAGCCTTCGGCTTCGATGATCTTCGACAGGATCGCCTTCTTGCCTTCGTTGGTGAAGGCAACGCCCTTATCAGGACCTTCGATCCGTTCCTGGATCCAGGCCTTTTCCTCGGGGTTCGAAATGTGCATGAACTCGACGCCGATCGTCGAGCAATAGGTGCGCTCGAGAATCTCGATCATCTCGCGAACGGTGGCGTATTCCAGGCCGAGCACGTTGTCGATGAAGATCTTGCGGTCGTAGTCGGCTTCGGAGAAACCGTAGTTTTCCGGCGACAGTTCCTTGTAGTCTTCAACGGGTGCCGCGATGCCGAGCGGGTCGAGCTTGGCGTGCAGGTGGCCGCGCATCCGGTAGGCGCGGATCATCATGATGGCGCGCACGCTGTCGCGCGTCGCCTGCAGGATGTCGGCGCCTTCGGTCGGCTTGCCGGCTGCTTCAGCCTTGGCCTTGACCTTGGTCTCGACGACCTTCTCGATCACGCCCCAGTCGCCGTCGAGCGCCGAAACGAGGTCGCCGCTGGCCTGCATCGGCCAGTTCTTCTTGCGCCAGGATGCGCCCTTGGCCGCCCGCTTCACATCATCAGGATTGTCTTCCAGCGCCTTGAAGAAGGCGCGCCATTCTTCGTTGACCGATGCCGGGTCGTCCTCGTAGCGCGCATAGAGCTGCTCGATGTAAGCAGCGTTGGCGCCATCCAGGAACGAGGTGATCTGAAACTGCTCGTTGGCTTCTTGCCGTGCCATGGTGTTACGCGGACGCTTCCGCCCGCCTCCTGACTTTGTGATTTTGCCGATCCCATCGACCGGCTGCCGCATCTTCATGTTCAGCCGCCTGTCCGCGGCTCAGTCTTGGTTCGAACCGGGCAGCACGCAAAGCGCATCCTGCCCGGTGTATAGATTGGCTTAGCCCTTGAGGACTTCAACCAGCGTCGTGCCGAGGCGTGCCGGCGAAGGCGAAACCTTGATGCCGGCTGCTTCCATGGCAGCGATCTTGGATTCCGCATCGCCCTTGCCGCCGGAAACGACAGCGCCGGCGTGGCCCATGGTGCGGCCCTTCGGAGCCGTACGACCAGCGATGAAGCCGGCCATCGGCTTCTTGCGGCCCTTCTTGGCTTCGTCGATCAGGAACTGTGCTGCGTCTTCTTCAGCCGAGCCGCCGATTTCGCCGATCATGATGATCGAGGTCGTGGCTTCGTCGGCCAGGAACATCTCGAGCACGTCGATGAACTCGGTGCCCTTGACCGGATCGCCGCCGATGCCGACAGCCGTCGTCTGGCCGAGGCCTTCGTTCGACGTCTGGAACACGGCTTCGTAGGTCAGCGTGCCGGAGCGCGAAACGATACCGACCGAACCCTTGCGGAAGATCGAGCCCGGCATGATGCCGATCTTGCATTCTTCCGGGGTCAGGATACCCGGGCAGTTGGGCCCGAGCAGTCGCGACTTGGAGCGGTCGAGGCGAGCCTTGACACGAACCATGTCCATAACCGGGATACCCTCGGTGATGCAGGTGATGAACGGGATCTCGGCATCGATCGCCTCGATGATCGCGTCAGCGGCACCAGCCGGCGGAACGTAGATGACCGAAGCGTCGGCACCCGTGCGTTCCTTGGCTTCGGCGACCGAAGCGAAGATCGGCAGGCTTTCGCCCTTCGAGCCGGTCCAGGTTTCGCCACCCTTCTTCGGGTGGATACCGCCGACCATCTGCGTACCATAATAGGCGAGCGCCTGTTCGGTGTGGAAAGTACCGGTCTTGCCGGTCAGGCCCTGAACGAGGACCTTTGTGTTCTTATTGACGAGAATAGACATCCGTTAATCCCGATCTCTAGCTTTAGCGCCTGCGAAACTTCGTCCACAAGAGTACGCCGCTACTAATCAAAACAATGCCGCCAGCGACGAGAGGCGAAAGCTGCATGCACATTGTCAGTGCCGCTGGTGACGCATTTTCCTCAAAGGCAGCGCACCACTTTTCTTCCTCAAGCCACCAGAACCAGCAGCCGATGAGAGCCGTAATCGCGAATGCAAGTACGACCCTCAGCATACACTTACCTACGCGTTGATCGCCGCGACGATCTTCTTGGCGGCATCGTCGAGATCGTCAGCTGCCGTGATCGCGAGACCGGATTCGTTGAGGATCTTCTTGCCGAGCTCGACATTGGTGCCTTCGAGGCGAACGACGAGCGGAACCTTGAGACCGACTTCCTGAACCGCTGCGACAACGCCTTCGGCGATGACGTCGCACTTCATGATGCCGCCGAAGATGTTGACGAGGATGCCCTCGACCTTCGGGTCGGCCGTGATGATCTTGAAGGCAGCCGCGACCTTCTCCTTGCCGGCGCCACCGCCGACGTCGCAGAAGTTAGCCGGCTCCTTGCCGTAAAGCTTGATGATGTCCATCGTCGCCATGGCGAGACCGGCGCCGTTGACCATGCAGCCGATGTTGCCGTCGAGAGCAACGTAGGCGAGGTCCCACTTGGAGGCTTCGATTTCCTTGGCGTCTTCTTCGGTCTCGTCGCGCAGCGCCTTGACGTCGTCATGGCGGAACAGCGCGTTGCCGTCGAAGGACATCTTGGCGTCGAGGACGCGCAGATGACCGTCCTTCATGACGATCAGCGGGTTGACTTCGAGAAGCGCCATGTCCTTTTCGCCGAACGCCTTGTAGAGCGCCGGGAACAGCGACTTTGCGTCTTCGGCAGCAGCACCCGAGAGCTCGAGAGCCTTGACGATCTTGGCGACGTCGTCAGCCGTTACACCCGTTTCCGGGTTGATGGCGATCGTGTGGATCTTCTCGGGCGTGTCATGGGCGACAGCTTCGATGTCCATGCCGCCTTCGGTCGAAACCACGAAGGCAACCTGACCGACCGAACGGTCGACCAGCAGCGAGCAATAGAGTTCGCGATCGATGTCGGCACCGTCTTCGATGTAGAGACGGTTGACCTGCTTGCCGGCTTCGCCCGTCTGCGCCGTTACCAGCGTGTTGCCAAGCATTTCCTTGGCGTGAGCGACGACTTCGTCGATCGACTTGGCAAGGCGAACGCCGCCCTTGGCGTCGGGGCCGAGTTCCTTGAACTTGCCCTTGCCGCGGCCGCCAGCGTGGATCTGGCTCTTGACCACGTAGAGCGGGCCCGGCAGCGACTTGGCGGCAGCTTCGGCTTCCTCAACCTTGAGGATCGGAACGCCCTTGGCGACCGGCGCACCATAGCCCTTGAGCAGAGCCTTGGCCTGATATTCATGAATGTTCATGGATCTGTTCCTGTTTGGATTGCGTCAGCGGTCGGCGGCTTATTTCAGCGACGGCGCGATGTTGATGCAGGCTTCGCACAGGCCGGCGACAGCGGCGACGGACTTGTCGAAGGCTTCCTTTTCGGCCTTGTTCAGGTCGATCTCGATGATGCGCTCGACGCCACCGGCACCGATGATGGTGGGAACGCCGACATACATGTCCTTGACGCCGTACTGGCCCGACAGCTGCGCTGCGCAAGGCAGGACGCGCTTCTTGTCCTTGAGGTAGGATTCAGCCATTTCGATCGCCGAAGCGGCCGGTGCGTAGTAGGCCGAGCCGGTCTTCAGGAGACCAACGATTTCGGCACCGCCATCACGGGTGCGCTGGATGATTTCTTCGAGGCGCTCCTTGGTGACCCAACCCATGGTGACGAGGTCGGTGAGCGGGATGCCACCAACGGTGGAGTAACGTGCGAGCGGCACCATCGTGTCGCCGTGGCCGCCGAGAACGAAGGCGGTGACGTCCTGTACGGATACGTTGAATTCCTTGGAGAGGAACAGGCGGAAGCGCGAGCTATCCAGAACACCGGCCATGCCGACGACCTTGTTGGCCGGAAGGCCGGAGAACTTCTGCAGCGCCCAGACCATGGCGTCGAGCGGGTTGGTGATGCAGATCACGAAGGCGTTCGGGGCATACTTCTTGATGCCGGCGCCGACCTGTTCCATGACCTTGAGGTTGATGCCGAGCAGGTCGTCGCGGCTCATGCCCGGCTTGCGGGCGACGCCGGCGGTGACGATGCAGACGTCTGCGCCTTCGATTGCGGAGTAGTCGCTTGCGCCAGTCAGATTGGCGTCGAAGCCTTCAACCGGCGAGGACTGCGCGATGTCGAGGCCCTTACCCTGTGGGATGCCGTCGGCGATATCGAAGAGAACGATGTCACCCAGCTCCTTGAGGCCGGCGAGATGCGCCAGCGTGCCACCAATCATGCCAGAACCAATGAGAGCGATTTTGTTACGCGCCATTTCGGTGTTTCCTTTGCGACCAAAATTCGTCGGGCGACGCACTGAGGGGCTGCGCCCAATTGCCGCAATCGCATAGACCCTAAGGCCAAAAATGGCAACTGATTATTTTGAGACCAGCAATTTCAATCGTTTAGAAGACAAATCACTTACGTAAACGTAAGAGTTTTTGTCATGAAACTGCTATTCGGCGGCTCGTTTCTCATGGTGCAGAGCCAGATATTCCGCACTCCGCATCTCGAAAAGGCGCGATGCCGTCCGGTCGAACTCGAAACCTTCGGTACCACGCGCTTGTGTCAACAAGTTCTCAGGCATGGCCGCCGCCGAGATATAGAGCCTCACCGCATGGTCGTAGAGCGTATCGACCAAAATGATGAAGCGCTTCGTCTGGTTGCGTTTCTCGGGTCCGAGCATGGGAACGTGATCGACAAATATGGCATCAAAGCGTTCGGAGATGACAAGGAAGTCGGCTGCACCCAGCGGCTTGTCGCAGAGATCGGAGAAGGTGAAGCGCGCCAGCCGGTCGACGGCGAGCGGCACATGGATCGAGCGCCCTTTCATCGGCAGCTCGATCGGCTGCGCCTTGCGCCCGTGCAGCGCCTGGTTCCAGGCGGCGTCCATGGCCATGTCGGCATGGCGGTCGAGCGGCGTGATATAGACGGGCAGGCTGTCGATCTTCTCCATCCGGTAGTCCGTCGGAGAATCCAGCGTCACCGTCTCGACATGCTTGTTCAGAAGATCGATGAACGGCAGGAACAGACCACGGTTGAGGCCGTCACGATAGAGGTTGACGGGCTCGACGTTGGACGTCGCGACCAGCACGCAGCCGCGACCGAACAGGTCGGAAAACAGCCGCGACAGGATCATCGCATCGGCGATATCGGTGACCGTGAACTCATCGAAGCACAAGAGTTCGGCTTCATCATAGAGCGCGGCACCGACCACCGGGATCGGATCGGCCTGCTTGGTCTCGCCGTTCTTCAGCCGCAGCCGGTGGGCGGCGATGCGGTTGTGAACGTCGGCCATGAACTCGTGGAAATGCGCCCGCCGCTTCTTGGCGCAGGGCGCCATGTCGAAGAACATGTCCATCAGCATCGTCTTGCCGCGGCCGACGCTGCCGTGAATGTAGAGACCCTTGACCGGCTCGGAGGATTTCTTCTTGGCCGCGAACAGCCACCCGAGCGCGCTCGATTTCGCTGCCGGACGCTTCTGCTTGAGCTCTGACAGCACCCGATCCAGGCACTTCGCCACATGCATCTGGGCGGAGTCGAGTTGAAGCGAGCCTGAGGCCGTCAGCGACTTCAATTGTTCGCTGACGCTCAAGCTGTAGTCTGGCATCGGTTGCATTTAAATATCCGCCTGGAAAAGATCGGCGGAGCGAGCCGCCGGCTCGCTTATCGGCTGAGCGCGATCGGCTGGCCGCTGCTGGTCTGGCCACTGAAGGCGTTGTCGGCGGTCTTGTAGACGCTGCCGATCTGGCTGCCGTTGCGATCCTTGAACAGGACCTGCTTGCCCGACACTTCCCAGGAGCCCATCGCCGTCAGCTCGCCGACGCAGCCGCGCGTACCGCCGCGCGAACCGCTGCCGAGGTTGGTAAGCGTCAGGAACATGTCGCAGGAGCCGTTGACCCGCCAGCTGCCGACCAGGGATTCCTTGGTAACGTCGAGACCGCCGCCATTGGCCGCCATTGCGCCGCCGCCCTGCACGCCGCCCATCGGCGCCGTCGAGGCCGGAGCGGCCGGAAACTGCGAGGAACCACCGGGAGGAGGCAGCTGACCGCCCTGCACCGAAGGCACCGGCTGTGCCGTCAAAGGTGCCGGTGCTGCGCTGTAGCTCGCGTCGTTATAGGCTGTACGCTGGCAACCGGCGAGTGACAGAACAACCGCCATACCTGTCATCGCATATCGCAACTGCATCTGAATGCTCCCGAATGTCCGCTTTTGTCGCATGAAAATAGTAATTAGCTTATTTTCGAATGAACGTGTTTCACTTTGGTTAATCAAGCCGTAATGGCCGTGAATTGCCTGACGGAGCTAGGCCTGTGACAGCGCAATTCAACCTTTACGGCTGAGAACTTCCTGAAGATAGAATTTGTCAGCAAGGTGATGACCAGTCATTTCTTCTGGAAATGCTGTCGCCTGTTTCACGATTGAACGATGATCATCTCGCACCGGCAGGCATCGGCGGCCCGACAAAGGCCGCCGGATGGATAGCGTCGCGTCAGACGCGGCGCTCGACCATCATCTTCTTGATTTCGGCGATCGCCTTGGCCGGGTTCAGACCCTTCGGGCAGGTCTGCGCGCAGTTCATGATCGTGTGGCAGCGATAGAGGCGGAACGGATCCTCGAGGTTGTCGAGGCGCTCACCCTTGGCTTCGTCGCGACTGTCGATCAGCCAGCGATAGGCCTGCAGCAGCACGGCCGGACCGAGATAGCGGTCGCCGTTCCACCAGTAGCTCGGACAGGAGGTCGAGCAGCAGGCGCACAGAATGCACTCGTAGAGGCCGTCGAGCTTCTGGCGGTCTTCGTGGCTCTGCTTCCACTCTGTTGCCGGCGCCGGCGACACCGTCTTCAGCCAGGGCTCGATCGAGCGGTGCTGGGCATAGAAGTTGGTGAGATCAGGCACGAGGTCCTTGACGACGGGCATGTGCGGCAGCGGATAGATCTTCACCGAGCCCTTGATGTCGTCGAGACCCTTGGTGCAGGCCAGCGTATTCGTGCCGTCGATGTTCATCGCGCAGGAACCGCAGATGCCCTCGCGACAGGAACGGCGCAGCGTCAGCGTCGGGTCGATCTTGTTCTTGATATAGAGCAGACCGTCGAGCACCATCGGGCCGCAATCGTCGACGTCGATGTAGAACGTGTCGATCGACGGGTTCTGGCCATCGTCAGGGCTCCAGCGATAGACGCGGAATTCGCGGGTGTTGGTGGCGCCGGCCGGCTTCGGCCACACCTTGCCTTCGCGTATCTGGGAATTCTTGGGAAGTGCGAGTTCAACCATGTTTGTTTTCCTGCTCAGAGACGAACAGCGCCTGCGCCGTTTCGAGGGTCCGTATCCGGCCACCCTCGCCGGCTGCATTTGCCTTGGTTAGAAATTTCTTGTCGGCAGTCACCATGAAGCTGCCGTCAGTCGAATGCGTTGCCGCCAGATACATGCAGTCGTAGACGGAGTGATCGAGCTTGCGCGACAGCTCGAACCCCAATTTCACCAGCGCCTGAGACGGCAAGACGACATCGATGCTCTCGTCCAGCGTCGTCAATCCATCCATCGCCTGCTGCGGCGTGATTTGACCAAGCCGAACTTTGCGCTGCAGGACATTGGCGACTTCCGAAAAGATCAGATCCGGAGCAACTCTCTGGATCGAACCGCCAAGCAGAAAATCGGCGTTGATATGGTCAGGCTCCGGCACGAACCATGCGATGGCAGCCGATGCATCGACAACGTAGATCAACGATCCCGGTCCTCTCGCAACATCTCCACAGCAGCCGTCTGCTTGACGCCCTTCGGCGTCATCGCGCGAATTCTGGCAGCGATCGCCGGAAGATCTTCGCGTCGGGGACGAGCCGGCACCGCTGCCTGCAGCAGCGCCTCCACCTCTTCCTCGACGGAACGGTTGTTCAACCGCGCCCGATCGGAAATACGCGTCAGCAGCGCTTCGTCAGCGATTTTGATCTGCATTTCACCCATGGCAGTGCCTCCGGCAACGATCCTTCGCTTATTCTCTCACATTCCCCATCAGTAAACACGCGCCTTGGGCGCGATCTTCTGCGGGTCGATCCCTTCCGCGATCAGCTCGGTATGCACAGGACGGTAGTCGAGCTTGACGTCGCCGGCGTCGTTGACCCAGGCAAGCGTGTGCTTGCGCCAGTTGACGTCGTCGCGGCCGGCGAATGCGCCTTCCGTGTAGTCCTCGCGGGCGTGCGAACCACGGCTCTCCTTGCGCGCTTCGGCGCCGTAGATCGTCGTGATGGCGTTGGCCATCAGGTTCTGCAGCTCGAGCGTCTCGACGAGGTCGGAATTCCAGACCATCGAACGGTCGGTGACCTTGGTGTCGCGCATTTCCTGCCAGATGGCCGAGATGCGTTGGCAGCCCGATTCCAGCGATTCCTGCGTACGGAACACGGCGGCGTCTTCCTGCATGGCGCGCTGCATCTTCTCGCGAAGATTGGCCGTCGGCGTAGAGCCGGAAGCGTGACGCAGGCCGTCGAAACGGTCCATGATCTTGTCGCAGGCGGCAACGTTCAGATGCGGAACCGGCGCGGCGCGGTCGATAACTTCGCCGGCGCGAATGGCGGCGGCGCGGCCGAAGACCACGAGGTCGATCAGCGAGTTGGAGCCCAGGCGGTTTGCCCCGTGCACCGAGGCGCAGCCGGCTTCGCCGACGGCCATCAGGCCCGGAATGATACGCTCCGGGTTGGAGCTGTCGGCGTTGAGCACCTCACCCCAGTAGTTCGTCGGAATGCCACCCATATTGTAGTGAACGGTCGGCAGAACCGGGATCGGCTCGCGCGTCACGTCGACGCCGGCGAAGATCTTGGCGCTCTCGGAAATCCCCGGCAGGCGCTCGTGCAGAACGGCCGGATCGAGATGGTCGAGATGCAGGAAGATGTGGTCCTTGTTCTTGCCGACGCCGCGACCTTCGCGGATCTCCAGCGTCATGCAGCGCGAAACGACGTCGCGTGAGGCAAGGTCCTTGGCCGACGGCGCGTAGCGCTCCATGAAGCGCTCGCCCTCGGAGTTGACGAGGTAGCCGCCTTCGCCGCGTGCGCCTTCAGTGATCAGACAGCCGGAGCCGTAGATGCCGGTCGGGTGGAACTGCACGAACTCCATGTCCTGGAGCGGCAGGCCGGCGCGGGCAACCATGCCGCCGCCGTCGCCGGTGCAGGTATGCGCCGAAGTCGCCGAAAAATAGGCGCGGCCGTAGCCGCCGGTCGCCAGCACCACCATCTTGGCGGCGAAGCGATGGATCGTGCCGTCGTCAAGGCACCAGGCGACGACGCCCGTGCAGCGGCTGCCGTCATCGGACATGATCAGGTCGAGCGCGAAATATTCGATGAAGAATTCCGCGTTGTGGCGCAGCGACTGGCCGTAGAGCGTGTGCAGGATGGCATGGCCGGTACGGTCGGCAACGGCGCAGGTGCGCTGTACCGGCGGGCCTTCACCGTAGTTCTGCATGTGGCCGCCGAACGGGCGCTGGTAGATCTTGCCTTCTTCGTTACGCGAGAAGGGAACGCCGTAGTGCTCGAGCTCATAGACCGCCTTCGGCGCTTCCATGGTGAGGTACTGCATGGCGTCGACGTCGCCGAGCCAGTCGGAGCCCTTGACGGTGTCGTAGAGGTGCCACTGCCAGCTGTCGGGCGTCATGTTGCGCAGCGAAGCCGCGATGCCGCCCTGCGCCGCAACGGTGTGCGAGCGGGTCGGGAACACCTTGGTGATGCAGGCGGTCTTGAAGCCCTGTTCGGCCATGCCGAGCGTGGCGCGCAGGCCGGCGCCGCCGGCGCCGACAACGATCACGTCATAGGAGTGATCGATGTACTTGTAGGCCTTCCCGTTCTGAGCGGGGCCATTCTGAGCGGATGAATTCGATGCCATGATATCAATTATCCTACGAAGGCGATCTTCAGAATGGCGAAGAGACAGAGCCCCGCCATCAGGATCGAAAAGAAGGTGTTGAGCATCACGAGCGCGATCTTGGTGACTTCATGGTGCACGTAGTCTTCGATGATGACCTGCATGCCGAGCTTCATGTGGATGACGCCCGACACGACCATCAGGCCCATGACGACGGCGACGAAGGGGTTCGACAGCGCGTGGACCACTTCCGCATAGGGCTGGCCGGCATGGATGATCATGAAGATGATGAAGAAGAGGAAGAGCGGCACATTGGCAACGGCCGTCACGCGCTGGCGCCAGAAATGTTCGGTGCCGTCCTTGGCCGAGCCGAGGCCGCGAACCTTACCCAAGGGGGTACGCATATCCATGTGATCAACCTTTAGAAGCGAATGAGGAAGCCGATCACCCAGACCAGCAAGGTCAGACAGAGCGAGGCGATGATGTTGGCGATGGCGAGCTTGGTCGAGAACTGCTTGTCGAAGCCGTGGCCGAGGTCCCACATGAAGTGGCGGAAGCCGCCGAGCATGTGATGGATGAGGGCCCAGGTATAGCCGAGCAGCACGAGCTTGCCGATGATGCTGCCGAGCACCCAGTTGGCCCAGTCGTAAGCACCAACGCCGGTCGCGGCCGCGATCAGCCACCAGGCGACCAGAAGCGTACCGACATAGAGCGCCCCACCGGTGATACGGTGGACGATCGACATAACCATGGTGGGGATTGGTTTATAAATCTGCAAATGCGGCGACAGGGGCCGATTGTTTGTCACGTTCGCCATCAGAACCTCGCGGCGGTCTTTCTCGCTTCCCGGGATCCGGAAAGCATCCAAGCAACCACACGATGGTCACAAAGCTGTGCGTGCGTTGCATCATTGGCGACGTTTAATCACGGAAACACCTAACGACAAGTATAATTGACGCACCCGGGGAATTTAATCGATTTGGGTCTTGACGCCCCTTTAGACTTAGGCAGGTCCGGCCGCGCCATTACCCCTTGCGGATGAATTTCCAAGCTTCGGTGGACAAGCCTGCGCTTTTGGCGCATTTTCGCGTTAACGCTTTGTTAAGCATTCCGTTTCCGGAGACCAACGCGATGTTCAAGACATCCTCGAAACTCGTTTCGCTCGCCGCAGCAGTACTGATCGCGCTGCCCGCAGCAGCCGGAGATTTCGGCAGCAATTTCGTTTCGCGCCACCACGATCGCGGCCATGGCGGCGGCATCGGCTATGGCAATGCGGGACACGGTATCGGCCATCGCGGCATCGCAAACGGCTTCGCATCCGGCTCGGTCATCCGCCATCGCGGCACGTCGATCATCGGCAATTATGGCGGCTGGAACAACGGCCCGCGGCAAGTCGCCGGCGGCTATGACGGCTACCGCCCGCATCCGGGCCGAGGCCGCTTCATCCAGCGCTTCTCCTCGCCCTCGTCCAATTTTGCCCGCAGCAACATCGTCATCATCGACCAGCGCGGCGAAGCCCGTGCGCCGTCGGGCACCTATGCCGGCTCGTCCTATGCCTATGAGACGGATGGCGGCACCTATGTCGGCGGTTACGGCTATGCCGGCTACGGATACCAGCCGACGGTCCGTCTGGCGCCGATGGCCAAGGTCATCCACGTCAACAATCGTCGCAATGCCTGCTCCTACGAACAGGGCGTCTGCGTCATCCGCCCTTGACGGAGCCGATCAACCGTTGAAGCGCCAGACCGTGGTCCTCTTGACCTCGCTGTCTTCGAGCGCCCGCGTCACCGGCACCTGATAGACCGCGCAGGCCGACAGCCGATCCTTCGGCAGATAGGCCCGTCCCGGGTCGCCGACGAGAACGATCACCCCACCGGCCGCCAGCCGCTCGAACCACGGCACCAGCGCCATGGCGAAGTCGCGATCATAGAACACGTCACCGGCAAGCAGCACATCGGCATCGATCTCCGAGCCGATCAGGTTGTCACCCGTAAAACCGATCTCGACCCCGTTCAGCTCGGCATTGAGCGCCACTGCGGTCTTCGTCCAAGGATCGATATCGGCGGCGAGCACAGTGCCTGCGCCAGCCATCTTCGCCGCGATCGCCACCAGCCCGGAGCCGCTGGCGAAATCGACGACGCGCTTGCCATCAACCGTTCCGGGATGATCGAGCACATAGCGCGCCAGCCCCTGCCGCCGCCTTTCTGGGCTTTCGCC
>NZ_JBGLYS010000049.1:0-28638 GCF_047304155.1 Rhizobium sp. Rhizsp42
CAGCGAAACCTCGTCGAGCGATTCTTCAACAAGCTCAAGCAGTTCAGAGGGATTGCCACTCGATATGACAAGGACCCTCAAAACTTCCTAGCAGCCGTAAAACTACTCGCCACCCGCATCTGGATCAGGTCGTTATGAGTCTACGCCCTAATGCGATTTCCACCAGTGCGGCGGCGACGTCGCTGGCCGCGATCGGCTGGAAGTCGATATTCGGAACTTTCACCGCGCCGTCGGCCGTATAAGCGCCAGCCAGGGTCTCGAGGAACTCGTGGAACTGCGTTTCCGGCCAAGGGTACACCATCGTCCGGGCAACAATCATGGATTATTTATATCCACGATTGGGAGATGCAACATGAAACTGAGCGAAGGCGTTGAACAGGCCATTCATTGCACGGCATTCCTGGCGGGGTTGTCCGAGGAGGGCGTGCTATCGGCGGCGGCACTGGCCGAGCTCCACGGCATCTCGACAAGCTATCTGCTCAAGCACCTGCAGGCGCTGTCCGGCGCCGGCATGGTCGCGACCACACCTGGACCGAAGGGTGGCTATCGACTGGCCAAGGCGCCAAAGGACATCAGCCTGCTCGACATCGTCCTCGCGGTCGAGGGGCCGGCGCCCGCCTTCCGGTGCGCCGAAATCCGCCAGCGGGGGCCGAACCCTCTGCCGCGGCGCTACTTCACCCAAGCCCTGCCAGATCAACGCCGCGATGCTGAAGGCCGAGAAGGCCTATCGCGCGGAACTCGCCAAGGTGTCCGTCGCGGACCTTCTGGCGGATCTCGGCGCGGACGACGACGGCGGTATCGCCGCGCGCGGATGCGCCTTCCTTGAACTCCACGAACGCAAGACGGGCAATCGCGCCTCGTCATAGGAGAAAGCAAGCTTCACCGCCTTCGAGCCAATCAGGCCCGTGCCGCCGATGACGACGACCTTCTTCATCTTGGTCATGGTCGCCGTGTAATCCCGGATTCGGTGGACCGGTCGAAAATCGGAACATGAGATTAGAAAATCGAGTTTCGACGCCTTTCGCGCGACCGCATGGTTTCCAATCGCTTCGTGGGGAGAGCGTGCAATTCGAACTGTTGTCGCTTCGCGCGCGTGCTTGGGCGCCCGTCTGATTGGGCTTCGTGTCCCCACTGGACGCGAGCCATGCTCGACCAATCCTCCGCGCTAGGTCAGCGATCGGTTTCCTCGTTCCTTGAAGGATGAATTTTTATTCGCGCCGACCAGCAACATTTTGCCTCGGCTCGGGACAAAGGCAACTCAGCGCCAGTTCCGAAGCGTTTCGCAACTGTGGCGTATCCCGGGCTGCGAGGCTCAGGAAACCACGCCTTGCTTTCCTCGGGGGCTCTCCTGCCCGGCGCGCGACAATGGCCGCGGCATGCGGGGAGTGACTTTCGACCTAGGCGGTGGAACTTCCTGATTCCATGCCCGTTTTCTCGATGTCGAAACTTAGGAGGCTGTCATGACAACCACATCGAGAGGCCGCTCCCAGGACCGTGCGAAAGTCGCCGGCGGTCAGGATCACGAAGTCAAGTACGAAGCGAAGAAGCAAGGCGTATCGAAGGAAACGGTCAAGAAGGCCGTGAAGAACGCTGGAAATTCCCGAAAGAAAGTCGAAGCGGAAATCCGACATTAGCCGGTGAAGCTCGCGACCTATAACGTGAACGGCATAAACGGCCGGCTCGAGATCCTCCTGAGATGGCTGGGAGAGGCCGAGCCGGACGTCTGCTGCCTGCAGGAATTGAAGGCGCCGCGGGAGAAGTTTCCAATCAAGGCAATCGAGGCAGCCGGATACGGCGCGGTCTGGCAAGGCCAAAAAGCGTGGAACGGCGTCGCGATCCTCGCCAAGGGACTGGAACCTCATCTCACAAGGATGGGGCTTCCGGGCGATCCGGAGGACGAGCAAAGCCGCTATATCGAGGCGATCGTCGATGGGATTGTTATTGGTGGCCTATACCTTCCAAACGGCAATCCTTATCCAAGCGCGAAGTTTGACTACAAGCTTCGCTGGTTCAAGCGTCTCCAAGATTACGCGGCCGAGCTGCTGGAACTCGAAGTGCCGGTCGTGCTCGCGGGGGACTACAACGTCATGCCGACCGAGCTAGACGTCTACAAGCCGCAGCGCTGGACAGACGATGCCCTTTTCCGCATCGAGGTGCGGCAGGCGTACAAGAACCTCGTCGGCCAAGGGTGGACGGACGCCCTTCGTCATCTGCATCCAGACAAACGCATCTATACGTTCTGGGATTACTTCAGGAACGCGTATGCCCGCGATGCCGGGCTTCGGATAGATCATTTGCTGCTGAGTTCGGAGGCGGCCGAGAGATTGGCGAAGGCGGAGGTAGATAAGCATGTGCGCGGCTGGGAACACACCAGCGACCATGCTCCCGTCTGGATCGAACTCAGCGATGAACCCGTTAAGAAAAAGAGAAAGAAGCGGTGACTAGGATCGGCGAGCACTTGCCTAAGGGTCATCATTGCCAAATCTCGTGACGCAGATTGCCTGGCGCCATGGTTCATCGGGAAAAGCACATATCAAGGGGTGTGGTAGCCCCCGCGATACGAGCCGCGTGTGACCAGGTAGTGGTGTCGACGTCTTCGCAGGCGCTGGTACAGACACTCTAACGGTAGGATCCACAGAGGCAGGTCTCACACACTTCAATTATCACGGTTGTAATTTTGCTACGGCGCTTTGGCAAGCAGCAGTTACTGCTTCCTTGCCATGAAACATCCTGTATTTCGCGATCTGCAACAGACGGTTAAAGCCGCCGGGCAAGGTCGAATCGTATGCGGCCGAGCAGGTGCGCATCACCATAGCCACCATGGTTTCAGCCTACGGACACGACGCCCTGCAAGCTCAGCTCAACAAGGAGCGCGATCTTCGTCCCAAAGGCTCTCAGGCCCTTGACGAGTACCGGAGGCGCGCCGAAGCCGCTCTCAGCTCGGAACAATCCGACAAGGACCGCATGGAACAGCAGATCGCGGATTATGAAGCAAAACTGGCTGACGCTAACCGCTGCCGCTACTCCCGGTCTTCGTGAGTGGCTACAGTCCAAGTGACAGGACGAGCGCCGCGGCCGAGATCAAGGGCCAGGCGCGGGCAAACGTCCCACTGCCGGACTACCCGGCTGACTGCCGCAAGAAGGAAGCGCACGCGCGTTTACCGGATAACGGCGAGCTGGCTTCGGCTCATAAGCGAGAGAGGGGCGCTCTCGATCGCCAAAATGCTCGAACCGATCGGTGCGCCGATTTCCACGACAACCTGCAGAGCAAGTTCGGCCATCTTTGAAGGTAGCAATGGCCCCTTTGAGCGGGCAATCATAGTGCCGGCGGCCGCTACACCTGGTCCGGCACGTACAAGGTGACGCTAGACTACATATGTAATCCGCTACAGGGGTGGATAGGCCCGGCCCACGTCGCCTCGCCGCCGATCAAATCCACGGTCACGCCAGCCGATCCTCAGCCTTCAGCGCCAGCCGGTAACGACGGCTGGGAAAGGCGAAGGGCTTCGAGTTTTAGGGGGCAACAAGCCCTTCGCCTGTCACTCAAGCGTGTCAGGGCACTCCCAAGCGACCAGGCCATGGTAGCCGATCTGCTAGCGAGAGCAAGATTGAGCCTGTGTCGGTGATAAAAGAAACCCCGCACAAAGCGGGGTTAACTGGAGCGAGGGTAGCCGCGCGGGAATCGGGGGACAAACGCGGCTGTCGCTAAGACACGTGATCGAAGGGAACGTTCCCGGGTCCGATGATTTTCTTGCTGGGCTTCGCGTTCGCAAACAGTTCCTCGTTGCAGCGCAGATCGCTAATGTAGTTGCGGCGCGTTCTTAGACGGGGTCAAGGAGTATCCAGATTAGCCGCAACGGAAAGGCTGTTGACGCGGCTTCGGCCAACTTCGATCGCGCCCACTGGTTCCATGGATTAATGAATCGTACCGTTCAGAAGGTCCCACTCAAACTTTGCGAGTAACAGGGTCGCTTTTTCGATCACATCATTGGCAGCTGCCGAATAGTCCTCAGCCATACCCAGATGGTTCGTGTCTAGCTGGTCCGCGAGTTCATCCAGCATCCACCACAGCTCATCGCCATCACGTTTGGCGATTGAGGCAGAGACACGAAGTCTCCTGGCCAACGTCTCAACATAGAGCTCGCGCTGCGCTATCGACATTTTGGAAAAGTGGGTCAGTCCAGACATTCATCGCTCCCTTTGGGTGCGCTGTCCGAAAACTGAGAGAAGATAGGTGACAACCATTCTTCGAAGAGCAAGTGGTTACATATAGCCGCCGACGAGGCTTTCAAGCTAATATCTGCAAGCCATTGATTTGACGCGAAACGAATCACCTCGGGGTCAGTTGATGAGCATCACCTGTCAGTCGTGCGCATCAACCCGTCAGTCGAAGGTAACGCGTCATGGCCAGCTTTTCCGTTACCCCGATCGAGCCGCTCGAAGTCGAGATCCGCCGCTTTGGGCAGTATGCTCCCGCCGAGACCGTCGAGGAAATGATCAGCTACTTGACATCGGAACAGCCGGATAAGACAAAGCCGGGATTTCATAGCGCGCTGGCGAGATCGATCGACGCCATGGTGATGGCGCCGCCGATCCGCCGCTGCCCGCCCTGCGTTCGTCGATGCCGCCCACGCGGCTGGCATGCACATCCTGCCCGACGATATGGCCTACATCCGGAAGGCGATCTAATCGCCGTCTATTGCTTGCTTTCCCTTACGGCAGCCAACTGCCGCAACTCGACCACGCTGAGGCCGATAAGCGCCTCATATTGATCTCCCACCATCTGGGAGAACTGATGTCGTAGGCTTATGTCGGCAGACGTATCAAGGCGATTGATGGTGTCCAGCGTTCGCTGGATATGGTTTCTGATTGTTGAGTTTTCGAGTGCCATAGCAAAGTGACCTCTGATTGCCTGGCCAATGTACCGGCGAGGGGCGCGGTGGTCATCCTATCAAATAGGCTGGTGCACCCGCGTTGTCCTTGACGAGGGACGGACAGCTGCGCCATGCCTTGTATAAGGGGCTGCACGAGGTGCAGGACCATGGTGCGGTCTGAGCCACTTCATCCGTCGGGAAAAAGAAGCCCGGAAAACCCTTCCCGAGCTTCTCCGCACCGACAACACACGGTTGATGCAAGGGATTGGACGTGCGCGCATCCAATTCCCAAAGCAGCTGAGCCAGACTTTTACGACGCCAACAGATCACGGATGGGAGCTGTGAGCCTTTGCATGGAAACTACCCGTCGCTGCATGCCCCACGCGCGTACCTGTCTTCGGTCCAAAGCCTGCCTCAAGGCAGGCTGCGGAAAAGTACTCACGCGCCACGGTCGGAGGCGTCATTTTCTTTAGCGCGTTACGGCAGGTAACAACTGCTGCATCGTGATATGCGCCACGCCTAGATGGCCATTCGGACTCCAGAAAATCCAGGGCATCCGAAATGCTGCTGAACGACCTCTCGAGGCCATTTGTCAGCCTGATCGTCACAGGGTTTGCCCACAGAACATCAACGGGGCTCATAACATCCTCCATCGCTGCGCCAAGTTGTGATCAATGTCGAAAATCTAATATGTGATTTTCTAGGTTTCAAGTCGTTCTCGATCGCCGTTTTTGAAGAAATTGCTGCTGTAGAAATGGTTTGTCCGCGGCCTGACATCGGTTCACGCCGATCCGCGCCATGAATTCTCGACCTGCTCGTCGATTTCCTTCACCTTTCAGTCCTCTCCGCGGTGCGACCAGATGAGTTTTCGAGCGGATACCCCTCCAACAGAGCGTTCGAAACGATGCTAAAAAAAACCCCGGCATAGGCCAGGGGCTAATTGGGGAAGAGAGCCACGAGGACAAGCATAGGAGTGGCCCCATCGGTAGACGAACGATCAACCATAAAGTTCCCTACCTCAGGAAAAATTCCATGATATCAATGAAGTGTGTGGGCGCCCTGCGTGTCCATCTTATGATGACTACAAGGATGCGTCCAAGCAATGTTTCGGTATGTACGCGTCGCGATGCGCGCTACCTGGGCGATCGGAGCAGATATTCGGAGGCCAACTTCGCATAAGCGCACCGCTTCCCCGCCGCGTGACACCGCCAGAGCCCCCGATGCGACAAAATAGCAAAATCCATGCACGATATGACGAGTCAATTATCCGATATCGTTGGGGCCCTTCAGCGTGCCGGAGCGTGGTCATCCACAACGAGGCGCTCAACGGAACACGAGCACACGAGCGGCGCCCGGCGACTATCATTCGCGACGGAGGAAACCGCGAGAGGGGATTGAGATCCGGTCATTGTCCTCGTGGGTCACTCACCGGATCTCTCGCGTCGCAAGCATTGAGGGGTGTGCGGCGCAAGCAACATTCAGCACCGGCCACGTAGGCGGTGGAGCACGCACGCCGGGCGTGGTTAGCGGGAGATTAATATCAACAGGAAAAAAGCCCGCCGGGGCGTTGGCGGGCCTTTGGCATGACAGGGACCGTTCAGTTCTCGATCAGGTAAATCACAAGCGCCCAAGATTGACACCCCCGCCGAAGGGAGTAGGCACCAGATCCTGCAACGGCGACGCGCTCTTCTCCGCGAGGAGCTGATGCGGGCCGATCGAGCAACCCGCGGGTCCAACCGCCGTCGGATGCTCGTCAGTCCGCGCGTTCGGTGGCGGTGATAATCGCAAATCGTCAATGAGCGTATTGGCTCTCACGACAACGACAATCGCACACGTCCAAACGGCGCGCGGCATGAACCGCTCGCACGGGCAAGCGGGGCCGAGCACCATCGGCGTTTAGAATTTGTAACCGATCTGTACGCCAGCGCGCGTCATGCCGTTGTTCGGTCCGTCGCAGAGATTGGCGTGCGAGGAATGCGCGACTTGCGCCATGACATTCCAGTGCGCGTCGAAGCGATAACCGGCGCCGACATATTCGTGGAAGAGGAAACGACAGCCGAGATCGGGACCATCGGCGCTGTTATCGAGATCGCCATTGTGCCAGACGCCACCGAACCCGGCTTCGGCGAAAACCGTCTCATTGAAGTTTACGGTCCAGGCCAAGCCGCCGAAGATTTGCGTCGCTTCGCCCGAGGTGCCGATCGAGGTGCCTAGGTTCAGGCGGGGACGCGCGAGCGTCTGCTTCCAGTCCGTTGCCGTATCCTGGCCGAACGGGTCGAAGAAGACCGTGACTTCGGGGAAGACGCCATCTTCGTGGCTGTGGCCGTCCTGGATCGACGCCGAGGCACCAAAGCGCAATTCGTCGAAGATCTTTTCATCCGCGTGGGCCAATAATGGCGAAAGCGAAATGTTGACAGCCGCCACGGCGAACAGCAAGACGCGACCCGCCAATGCTTTCATATTCAAACCCATTCCCTAAGCTCGATGTCGGCGAATCACGACACGTGTATGCACACATAGCACCGGCAAGGCCCCGAGAAAGCAACCGTTTTACCTTGCCACGGTATTTTCCTAGCGAGTGCGGCCAATGCGCAACATGATGACGCTTCTTGCCGCCTCACGGGCCAAGGCTTGTCCGTCGAGAGATCATCCAAGGCGAGCCGCGTTGATCGCGATCATCTTAAGACGGCTTACGATGAGACCGAAAGACTGTTTCGCCAACCGCGCAAGCCGCGACCTCGCGCATTGTCTTC
This sequence comes from Rhizobium sp. Rhizsp42, assembly GCF_047304155.1. NCBI lineage: Bacteria > Pseudomonadati > Pseudomonadota > Alphaproteobacteria > Hyphomicrobiales > Rhizobiaceae > Rhizobium > Rhizobium sp. Rhizsp42. The sequence goes on from NZ_JBGLYS010000049.1 coordinate 7,628, forward strand.
CAGCTATTGGCGCGCTCTATCCGTCGAAGCGGTAGGGGTTCGCTCTTCTATGCGCAAGACCAGCATCCGTGAGGCGACACCTGGGTGCCGCTGACCGATCGCTGACCTCAACCAATCCTGCTTCTTCCGCCAAGTTGACCGTCTTTCGACCAACACCCACCGGAAGTGGCTTGAACTGGTCGGTCGTCAGGTGTTGAAGCAGTAGCGCGAGGCGAAGGCTTGGGCCGTAAACGGTCATGCTGGATCCTGTCGTCTCTCCAATGGGCGGACAGCCCGCCACGTAACCGGCGACCGCTCGTCGTTGCGTGGTCCGGCCGGCGGCCGCGAGTTCCATCGAAAGGGGATGTGGAGAGCCGACAAGCGTTGAGGGACTTTGGCCCTCCACCCGCCGAGGAAGCATGGAAGACCTGCTCGGCGGGGGAATAACTCGCCATGAGGCGGCATGTTCCGCCGCAATCACGAGGGAGTGGCGAAGGGTCGCCAGAAACGAAAAGCCCTTCGCCCTATCGGCAAATTGGAGCTGCGTGGCCGTTAAGGCGACAACCCCAAACGTCGACATCCACGAGGGGTTCCTCTTAACGTCCCCTATTGCGCGGCCATCGCGTCGGGTGGCAGCTTCGCCAGCATATCGAACCACGCGTTTTCGGCGGGGCCGTAGAAGTCTCCCGCCGCGTTTTCGAGGCCAGGGCGATCGGTTATTTCAACATATCCCCGCCTTGATTTGATCCAGTGCTCGCCTTCGAAGACATGAAGCCATTCCGTGACGCTGGCGCGCCTGACGTTGATGTAGGCGCCAAGTTCCTCGTGCGTCGCGACGATCTTATCGCCGTCAATCCGATCATGCAGCATAAGCAGCTCGCGGGCGAGATTCTGCTCTATGTTTCCCGCGCGGCCGCTGGCGGCGATCATTGCGGACTGAACATTTCGCCATGCGCGATACCGTTCAAGCCTTGTCGCGAACTCTTCGTCTCGCCGCACAAGCGCCATCAGCGCATCCGGTTGAAGTTCGAACGCCCAGCCGGCGGAGCGCGCCTCAGCGATGAAAAGCGCTGGCGAGACCCCAGTGAAAAGACTTGTGCCGGTCATTCCTTCTCGCCCGATCATGCCCACCTCGACATTCACCGTTGGCGACAAGGGGAAAATAACGGAAATCACGCCCTCTTCAACAAAAAGGGCGCTTTGAACCGCGTGAGGAGGCTTCTCGACTTTCTCTCCGCGTTGGAACGGTCGTCGCTTCAAGAAAGGCTGCAACGACTGCCTGACCTCGGGAGACAGAACGCTCAGCAAGCGATTGCGAAATATCAACATACTCACGGGATATAGCGCGTCGGGCGAAAAAAAAGCTTTTCGTACGCTAACGTACGCTTTTCGCATCGCCCACGCCCGAGAGCCTGCGATCGCGGCAATGGTTACGCGGCCTGAGCATTTAGCCCGCGCCGAAGAGCTGTCGTGTTATGACGAGTTCCTCGTCCTTCGGCTGTCATCACGACGTTCCACAAAAACGCTTGACACTTGGGACCCGCCAAAACGGGCAAGGGAACTGACGAACATCAATGCCTGAGAATCCCCGCCTCCTCAGCCGCTTGAACAAAGGCAAGCTTCGCCGTGGCGGTGGCGATCCGTCCGTCAAGCGCCTGTAGACACGCCCGCCTGGCCGCCGAGAAGGATTTGCCACCTTTGGTCGGCCAAGACGTCATCAGAAATGCCACCGCGTCGCGGCTACATGCGACACAACGGAAGTGATCGGCACTATCGACCATAAGTTCGACCGGCTTGTCCCAAAGATCTTCGCTCATCATAACTCCTTTTCGTCCTGAAAGGGAAAATGCATTTGGCTCGAGCTCGTTCCGCTATCGGACCGAAGTCCTACTTCCGCTCGCGACAAGGATTGGCTTCGGCCTTTCCCCGCACGCTTGCATTAATTCGGCCCCCGATGGTCTTCGCGCGACGGCGCGCGGTAAGCGCGCGCGACGAAATGATTGCCGCGCTGCGGCGCCTTTTGCTTTTGAATCCCAGCCGATTGCGCTAAAAAGTGGGGGGGTTGAAATTCAAGCTTCCGTCCCCAAATCGTGCGCCGCCGAACGCGTCTGAGAAAGGAGAAGACGATGGCAAACACATTGTTTGACGCACCACTTTTTCTGAGGAAACGCCACTACATTCAAGAACTGGCCAGTCTTGAGGACGTCTTCGATTTTTTGGAGGAGTTTCCAGAAGAGGCCAGGGATACAAGATATGAATTACTCGATAAGGCCTGTCGCATGGCCGCGCGAGGCATTGTGCCGCTCCCCGCGATCCGGGAAGGCGTCCGCCGGTTCCTCATAAGGCGACACTTGCTTGCCAACATCGAGGAAGTTCCATTGGTCGCGAAACGTCGATCCGATCGTAACGTGGGTTCATAGGCGCTCGACTGCGCGGTATGATTGCGTGCCCGTTCGAGGCTTTTCGAGCGGGCTCTGTCCCCAGCACCTCGTTTCAACCAGCGGCGCACGGGAGCGTCGGACCCGGTCCCGCCGAGATGACCGCGACATTTCAAACCGGCCGGCACACATTGGTTCCAAGCGTCGCGATATATCCGGACATGAGCCACGTCGGAACCTTGTGGGCTAAGACAGGTTCCTACCTGGAAAGATCGAGGTAAAAAAATGACAAGCGATACGAATAACAAGCGAGAAAATGAACCGATTCCCACGCCAACCTGGAAGCCCAGACCTCCGGAAATGGACCTCGAGCCAGTCCAAGCGCCAGAGCCGACTGACAGCGCGCCGCTGGGCGGCGGCGCTCACCACCACTCAGGGGGTGTTGTCCCAGCGATTCCCAGTCGCGACGAGGCGAACGTGAACCCGGACGAGCCGCTGCCAGAGGACGTCGAGGAAGAAATCCTGTCCGAGGATCCGGGCCGTGAAAATACCAGGTTCGACGAGGAGATGCCCAAGACCAGTCGGTGATTGGTCACGCTCCAGGGAGATTTGCCACATCCAAGAAGATTATGTCCCGCGGACGACGGATTCGCACCATCCGCTTGCATGGTCTGACGGAATAAATTCATGCGATCCTCGCCCTACTAAGGGCGATGAACGATCTCCAGCTTCAAGGGAAGGTTGCCTCTTGGACTAGCCACCAGACAGGCAGGAAGGCGACGATTATCGCGATGGCCCATGCCGAAACAAATTTGATGAGATACTGGCGACGAAACCGTAACTCGTTCCACTCATAATACATTAGTAACTCCTATCCGAACGCAGGAAATCGCGCTTTCGTTCAAGAGTCGAGTGCCAGAATGCAACATAGCCTCGCGAAATGTCGCCTGGCGGGAACGGAAGCTCCCGACTTGAAAACCCGGTCGGTCGAACATCCTGAACGATGGCATAAGCTGGGGGATGGACCTTCAGCCGGCGAACGCGGGCGTTCATTCATTTGAAAAGTGCGAAGCGCGCCACCGAGGCGAGGGGGCGTCAGTGGAAGCGACGCCAAAAACCGAAACTCCGAGTAAGGCCTCAACGCGGGCGCGCACGAGAATTTACACGAAGTCTCCAACACGCAAGCACAGCTTGAGGGCCGCGACTAACGCGCGAAGATGACTTGATGGACCGGCCACGGATCGACAATTAAGGTCGGGACGATGAGATGGGAGCGTAACCCGCCCACTCCCTAAACGAGACTGATGAGGAGAATAGGAGGTGTCCAAGATCGGTGCGGTCGGGGGGCCTCGATCTTGTTGGGGGGCCGAAGCCTAACTATTTTAGGTGAAGTTCCTCGAAGTGGAGACCCGAGATGGAGCCCGCGGTTGTTCAAGTCAGTGAAATTCCGATTGAGATCCTGCCACCTGAAAAGGAAGATGTTCAAGAAAGGGACTTAGTGGTCTGCCTGTGCTGCCTCAAGCCGCGTTCACGCTCCTGGATCGACGATGATGGGTGCGGGATTTGCGAAGAATGCCTCGCGTGTTGAGATCGCGACCGCCCGTTAACGTCTTCATCGGCCCATTTCCGTCTATTGAGACGGGACGGCAAGACCTCGCGGGTTTGACGAACTTCCGACGATCAAATCCCGATTAGGTCCAACTGCCGTCCTTCCTGTCGACCTATTTTCGCGCGGCGGGACGGTGCGGCCGTGCCGCCAAACTCATGCGTCGCCGCCCCTGGGTTTCGATCGTTGAATTGCCTGGCACAACTCCGGCACGTCTGAGGAGGAAACGCGCGGCGCGTTGACACTTCAAATGTCCGAAACCGCATCATCCAACGGGGCCGTGTCATGACTATCCGGCCACGTGAGGCTTCGGATCGACAATGCTAGGGGGCGGCGGGATCTTTGGCATCTAAACCTCCTCCCACCTACCGGATTGTTTCATCAAACAGCTGTAGTAAGCGCCGCCAGTGTCGGTCGGCGCCTGACTCGTCATAGACGCCGTCACGATCAGGTACTGTCCACCCATGATGAACGCCAACATAGCTTTCGAGCGCAAAATCCGCGCCCGAGCGTCGGAAAGCGTCGACGAAACGTGTCGATTGCTCCGGCGGGAAGCTGGCGTCTTCCGACGCGGTACCGACATATATTCGCGCCTTGATGTCCGAAGCCAGGAGGTGAGGGCTGTCCGGTGTATCAGCGGCTAGACCCGCGCCATGGAAACTGGCGACGGCAGCGAAACTTTCTGGGTATTTGGCGGCTACCGAGAGCGCGCGTCGCCCAGCCATGCAATACCCCACCACCCCATACGGCCCTGAGTGACCTTCTCCCTCGAGAGCGGCGATAAACGCGGATGTATCCTCCACCGTCATCGCCGTTGTCGTTTCGTTGATCATCTTGACAAGTTTTTCGCGGGATTGAGGGTCGCCGAAAGAGGAGCCACTAAAAGGGCCGTACGCCCCGAACCGATAAAATAGGTCGGGCAGTAGCACGAAATAGCCGGCGTTGGCCAGCTTTTGAGCCATCGCATCCATTGCGGGGCGAGGCCCCATGGCGTCCATGAAGAAGAGGACAGCACCTTTCACGAAGTTGCCCGTATCCGGGGTGTAGGTCCATGACGGAACCTTCCCACCCGAGGCGGTGATGTCGATCGACCTTTTCATCCCATGTCTCCGATACTTGCGCGCCTGACAGTCAGTTCGCCGAGCTCGTCTCCCATTGACGTGCTGGCTGCCCAGACTTTGCGCTGCCGTTAGCGCCGTGGCAACCTACATGAACGACCGCGTTACACTAAGGGAGATCAGCACGACGTGTCCCAGTCGAATTGTTCTTGTCAACCGTGCACGGGGGCACCCACGGCGTAAAATCGAGGAGACAAGCGATGCGGCCACGGGATTAAAAGACTTTGTCCAGCTCGCCACGGAGCGAGATAATGAAAGAAGCACCAGGTGTGCGCAAATGCGTCGGCTTGTATGTCAAACCATTTTCACGAATGCTATCGTGGCGGATAGCGCTGGCATGTTACATAAAAGATCGGATCGACGTTCGCGATCTTGTATGCGGGTTCGACGATTTTACTAGAGTGGACTACGATCTTGCACTAGGTCACTGTCGCAAGATGTTTGGGAGCTTTGAATTCATGGGGACGGGGGATGGAAGTTTCTTACTTCAACATGACGATGCCCCCCGGGGAGCTACGGTCCCGGCTCGAAATCGCGCTGATGCGCGAGGATATTTGGCCGGCCTTCCAGCCAATCGTTGACCTTCGCTCTGGATCTCTCGCTGGATTTGAGATCCTCGCTCGGTGGAGCGATCCCGAACTCGGGGACATCAGCCCAGCGCAGTTTATTCCCCTTCTCGACAAACATCAGCTCGTTGACATTCTTTTGGAGGCTTTACTGCAATCGGCGTGCGCGGCGGCGGCGAGATGGCAGGGTCGGTTTTTTCTTGCGTTCAACGTTACCCCCGATCAGCTTCTCCGCGATGACTTGCCGGATTGGCTAAGCGCCATAGCTTCGCGAACGGGGTTCCCGCTCGGCCGTGTCCAGATGGAAATCACGGAGAGCTCCTTGATTTCCGATAGTGCGGTTGCCTACCGGACACTCAACCGGCTCAATGAGATCGGAGTCGCAATCTCGCTTGACGATTTCGGAACAGGTTATTCCAGCCTTGCGCGACTAGAGTCCCTCCCTTTCCGTAAGCTCAAGATCGACGCTCAGTTCGTGCGCGGCCTGGAGCATGATAACCGTAAGCGCAGGATTGTGTCGTCAGTCGTCGGTTTGGGCCAGAGTCTCGACATAACGGTTGTCGCCGAGGGCGTCGAGACGGAGACCGAGGCGGCTATACTGCGAGCGCTTGGCTGTCCTTTGGCACAAGGCTGGCTTTTTGGAAAAGGCGTGCCCGCGTCCCAGGCATTCGACGTTTTTCAGCGTCTTCCACAGATGCCTGCCCCAACCTCCTTGCTTGACACGTCTCCGTTCCAGCAACTCCATCAGCTGGAGACTCTATATGAACAGGCTCCCGTCGGCCTCTGCTTCCTTGACCTTCATTTCCGGCACGTGCGGGCGAATGACATCTTTGCGGCAATGCACGGGCTCACCGGACGCGAACTGGAAGGCAAGACGATCTACGATGTCATGGAGGGTGAGATCCTCAAGCGCGTGGAAACCGTCCTGAGCAGGTCGCTGGGCACGGATCCACTTCCACCTCAAGACTATCGCATGGGCAGCAAGGAGTTTCGCGTCTTTGCGCAGAAGGTTTGTGACATCGGCGGCGAGAACCTAGGGTTTTCGGTCGTCGCCATAGATGTGACTGAGCAGAACCTCGTCATCCAAACGCTCCAGCAAAGCGAAGAGCACTTTCGTCGCGCCGTTGAACTCAATCCGGATATCGCCTGGGCTGCCACGGTAGAAGGCGTTGTTTATTACATCAGCCCAACATTCGAGGATCTCCCGAACGATACGATGCAGGACCGCATTGATCGGTGGATGGGAAAGATGCATCCGGAGGACCGGGCGCGGGTACGATCAACCTGGTTGGAATGGATCCCGACGGGAAAGCCGTGGGAGATCCAGTTTAGGATTGCCCGGCCCGATGGAACATACCGCCCAGTCTTGAGCCGTGCTCGCGCCCATCTTGGCGCGGATGGTGCCGTCTTGGGTTGGTATGGGGTCATATCGGGCCATACGATGGAGTAGGCGCGCGAAGGGCGTCCCGCCGGCTCGCGAGTGTGGTTGCGTTCCTCGTGGATGGAGGGATGGGATGGGATGGGAAGTTGCGCGCCAAACTCTATCCCTGGCGGAACGTCTTGGGATTAATCAAGCGGCGAAACCTGACTACGGCGCGCGCATCGCAACGTGTCGGCAGCCAGGGTTCGAAGCTCCGGAAAATCGCATCCCTACGACCATGCACGCTTGTTCGGCTTGAAGGACGTCATAGTCCGGACTTGTGTTTCGTCTGATCGTGAGACAGGAAGATGGACGCACCAATCTCGGACTGGTTCAACGTGTTCGTCTCGTCACAAAATCCGAACGGACCTACATCCGGATAGCAAGATTCAGACCATCGATCATTTTGAAGGTCACAGCGTACCGTCTGCTAGAACCCTAATTCAGTCTGCTTGGTGTCTCCGCTACCCACTCGATTTGATCACTGGGTTCGATGCCACCGGTGCAGTAAACCTCCAGCTTAATTTGGCGAGTCGCGGCTTTTCATCGCTGCCGGTCACGGGGACATCACTTGCGGTTTGAAAGTCGTGTGCGGGTCGAGAAACAACACGTCTCCGCTGCCGATCTTGCGCAGCCGGTGCGACTCGAAAGCTTCGAGCTTCTAATTTCCGTACTCATCGGATTGTTGAATGAATACTGAAGGTATCGTGACAGATCCACAGAGTGTAGTTGATCGCCGTCGATCATGCCGGAAAGCGACGAGCCGTTTGAACGAATTGCCGGGGATGGCGTTTATCGAGAGGGCTGAACAAGAGGACCCCAAGATGAGAAACGCACTCCTGATCACCACATTAGCATCGCTCGCGCTCGTTCCGCAGGCGAACGCCGCGTCGATGCATAAACAGTCCAAGCACTCTCCACAGCACATTGCCGCGACCGAGCCACGGGAACGGTTGGGTACCCTTTCATGCGAAGTCGCGGGTGGGATGGGAATGATCATTGGATCGAGCAAAGCCGTGACTTGCAACTTCAAGCAGCGGACTGGCAAAATCGAGCGCTACACCGGCACGATCGGCAAGCTCGGCGTCGATGTCGGCATCACCGGAAAGTCGTATCTTAGCTGGATCGTTGTCAACACTGCCCCAACGCGAGTTGGCGATAGAGCGCTGGCTGGAACTTATGTCGGCGCATCTGCCGCGGCCTCGGTAGGCGTGGGCTTGGGCGCCAATGCGCTCGTGGGCGGAAATTCCAAGAACTATGCGTTGCAGCCATTGAGCGGCGAGGCGAACACTGGTCTGAACGTGGCCGCGGGCGTGTCCCGTCTCAAGCTTACCGCCGCCCGGTAATCACCAAGAGCAGGCGGGGGCCACCCCTCCGCTTGCTCGATTCTCGCGATTATCTCGAACATGGGCAGTGCGCCGTACAGATTTTCAGACAAGTGGAGGCAACACCGCCTCGGACTGCTCGTGGCTAGAAGTTCTTTCCTTTAATTGGAAACGACGGCCCTTCGCTGGAACACCGCTCCAAACAAGGATGTGTGCTCGTTGATCAAGCGCTCTCTTCGCCCCGATCGTCAGCTAACCCGCATTCTGTATCGCTCACCGGCCGCACTACTTAGCGTTTCACATTCGAGGATTCCTTCGCGATAAGTGCGCGATCCTCACAGTCGGGATGCCAGTCTGCATAGGGAGTGTTGCGTGCGAGGTGGCGATTGTAATCGGGAGCGCCATCGGTCCACCACGGGGTTCCCCGCTCACCAACCGCTACTTTCGCATCGTTCACTCGCCTGCGCGGGCATCCGCCAGTCGCTGCCCTCCTTCGCATCGCGGGCGGGCCACGGCCCGGCGTGGCCGATGTTGCGAAACACACTTCAAGAGGGGTCTCGACAAGCCTTGCCCCTACCGCCACTCCAATGGAAAAGCCCGCTTTAGCGGCTTTTTCCACCAAGAGGCGGTGTCAGAAACCGCAGCCCCATTACGTCGGTCGATCCGCCGGTTCGCATTCAAAGATCAAACACTTTCGATAGAACTCGACAGGACTTTGGACAAGCGGTCGATGGTAAATGGCTTTGGCAGCTGAAGGGCATCCTCGATACCGGACGCTGACTTAGCGCTATCGTCGCCGCTGGCAAACACGATGCGCACGGAAGGCCAGCGCTCCCGAACGTGCCGGGCAAGATCGGTCCCTGACATTCCCGGCAGTCCGACATCCGTGAGCAGGATATCGATGCCGTGTTTCTCCAACACCGCCAAGGCATCCTCGGCCGAGCTTGCTTCGTGAACGTCGTGGCCGAGCTCGTTGACCATATCGACAGTCGACATCAGGATCAGAGGCTCGTCCTCGACGACGAGAACCCGTGCGGCATGGGTGCGGGTTGCCTCTTGGGCGGGATCAGCCGCCTGCTCCTGTCTCCCGAGCCGCTCGACAGCGATCTGGTGCTGGCGTGCGTTGTTCAGCACGTGCCGGATTTTGCGGGCAAGCGCCTCCCGTGTGTAGGGTTTGGATAGTAGCTCGACGCCGGCGTCCAGCCTGCCGCCGTGGACGATCGAGTTTTCCGTGTAACCAGAAGTATAAAGCACCGCCATGCCAGGAAATAGCGCCTTGCACTTCCTTGCGAGTTCCGTGCTGCGCATGGGACCGGGCATCACGACATCGGTGAATAGGAGATCGATCGGGATGCCACTGTTGACGATCGCGAATGCGGACTGGGCATCATGGGCCTTGAGAACGCGATATCCGAGATCCGTCAGAAGGGCGACCGACGTCTCCCGCACCCCGTCGTCGTCTTCAACGACAAGCACGGTCTCCGTGCCGCCCGTCACTGGAAGGGCATTAAGGTTCGCGAGCCCGTCCTCGACCTGGTTTGTCCGCGGCATATAGAGTTTCATTGTCGTGCCATGGCCGACCTCGGTGTAAATCTTGAGGTGGCCGCCGGACTGCTTCAGGAAGCCGTAAACCATCGACAGCCCGAGCCCGCTGCCCCTGCCTTCGGATTTCGTGCTGAAGAATGGCTCAAGCACATGTTCGATGATGTCGGCCGGTATCCCGGATCCCGTGTCGGTGACGGCGACCAGCACATATTGACCAGGACGGACATCCTCGTGAGCGCGAGCGTAATCGTCATCGAGCACGGCGTTTGCCGTTTCGATCGTCAGGCGCCCGCGGCCGGTCATCGCGTCCCTTGCATTTATCGCCAGATTAAGGATGGCGTTTTCCAGCTGGCTGGGGTCGATCAGCGTGTTCCACAACCCGCCGGAAACGACGGTTTCGAGCTCGATCTCTTCTCCCAAGGCGCGGCGAAGCATGTCGTCCATGTTCTGGATCAACTTCCGGCAATCAATGACCTTGGGCTCGAGCGGTTGGCGACGCCCGAACGCCAGCAACTGCGACGCCAGCTTCGCGCCTCGGGCAACGCCAGCCAAGGCGTTCTCAAGGCGCTGTTCAGCCCGAGCGTTGCCGCCGATGTCTTTGGACAGGAGTTGCAAGTTGCCGCTCACGACCTGCAGAAGGTTGTTGAAATCGTGCGCGACGCCTCCGGTGAGATTGCCGAGCGCCTCCATTTTTTGCGCCTGCCGCAGAGCCATCTGCGCGGTTTCGCGCTCTACGGTTTCCCTTTCCAACTGGAGTACCGCGGAACGCAGTTCATGTGTGCGCTGCTCGACACGTTGCTCAAGCGTATGATTGAGGCTCTGAAGTTGATCTTCCGCACGCTTCTGATGTGTGACGTCAAAGCCGTCGACAAAGATGCCAGCCACGTGGCCGCTAGCATCGAATATCGGCTGGTAGATCAGATTGATGAACCGTTCGTCGGGCGTACTGTCGCCATCGCGCCGCAGAAACACCTTTAGGTTCCGTCCGATATACGGCTTGCCCGACAGGTACACTCCATCCAGCAAGTCCAAAAATCCTTGCCCCTCCACTTCGGGCAAGGCTTCCCTTACGCTCAAGCCTAGCAGTTGACGGTTTCCGACCAGTTGTAGGTAGGAGTCGTTGACGAGCTCGAAGATGTGATCCGGTCCACTCAGGATACACATGAAGCTCGGCGCCTGCTGGAACAGGTCTCGCATACGGTCCCGCTCGGCGGTGCGAAGTTCGACCTCCGACGAGAGCTGCTGGTTAAGCTGCTCCAGGGCAACGGCGGCTTGTTCACGCATTTCGGCCGCTTCCGCCAAGGCCGCCGCCCGTTGACGTTCCGTCTCAAACGCTTCAGTGCTCGCCAGCCGCGAGGCGATCTGCCCCGTGATCAGCTTGAGGAAGTCGAGATACTCGTCGTCGACCGCGCGATGGAAATTCAGCCCCGCGATCAGTATTCCTTTCGGCCTACCGCCGCCCTGTCCAATCAGGGGAACGACCGCCGCCTGTTTCGGTGCCTTGGGCCAAGGTCCCGAAGGAATGCCATCAATGCCCGTCAAGCTGACCAGCTCGACGTCCTGCTCCGTCCACGCGCGCTCCAAGTCCCAAAAACCAGCGCTGCCGACGATTTCCGCCGGCATCAATGGATGGCTATCCAGCGCGCCACATACCCACTCCCGTCTTGCGTTACCACTTTCGTCGAAAAGATAAAGCGCACTGAACGGCAGGTCTTGAAGATTGTCCTTTAGAGCGCGATGGGAAGCTCTGATCACGTCAATTCGCGTATCGACGGCGGCGAGTTCCGAGGCCAACGCCCGCATCGTCAAGATGCGCCTCTCGCCAATGACCCGCTTGGTCTCCTCGGCCACGGCGCAGAAAACGCCTTCCACCTTACCAGTGTCGCCGATCAGAGGGCTGTACGAGAACGTGTGATAGGTCTCCTCGGAATAGCCGTTGCGCTCAAGCAGAAGCAAGAGCGCACGGTCCCAAGTGGCTTGACCAGATCCATAAACGGTTTCCAGCCGCTCCCTGATATCGTCCCAGATTTCCGCCCACAAGATTTTCGTCGGCACAGCCAGTGCATTGTGGTGCTTGTTCCCCAGTGTTGGCCGGTAAGCATCGTTATAGAAAAACGCGATGTCAGGCCCCCAACCAAGCCACATTTCGAACTTTGACGTCAACAGCAACCGCAGCGCTACCTTTAGCGCTTCAGGCCATGAATCTGGCGAGCCCAGCGAGCTGGACTCCCAATCATGCTGGCGCATCATTTGCGCCATTTCTCCGTCACCGACGAAGATATCCAGGTATTTATCGGAAGCTTGTACTGTCATCGTATGTCCCGGGGATCGTTGCTGAAGCGACTTAGGCCAATGATAACGCTTGTCCAGCCCGCTAGTAATGAACTGTGCCAATTTTCAGATCTGGAGCAGGAGACTTAGACTCGGACGACATCGGGGCAGCTCGGACGTTCAATCGACTATGATTGGGTCGAGGGCGGTGTCCAACCGCGCGAACTCCGCCACCCGCTCGCGTAGGGCGATCTGCTCTTCCACGAGCTTGCCAAAGTCCGCTAGGATATCCTGCTCGCGAGGCGACCAATGGCGCGGCTGACTGTCAATCGCGCGAAGAGATCCAGGACATCGCCCTCGCTAGTCAGCAAGGGGAATGCCGAGGTAGGCCCAGACGTTCAGCTCTGGGACGGCGAGGTTGTCGCGGACAAGAGGGTCGACGTCGCATCCTCGATAACCAGGGGGCGGCCCTTGCGACCACGTGCTGGCGGAACGAGTGCGTCAGCGGCGTTTCGGGCTCCGTCTTCCAAGGCTCAGGAAGACCGAATGCGCTTTTGAAAAACTGTCGCTTGCTGTCAGCAAGGGAGACGAGAGCGACCGCACATACAAGCTCGCCGCTGTCCATTAGATCGGTCTGGCAGAGAGTGTGTTTTAGCCGGCTAACCCTGACTCTCGTAAGATTCTCCGCGAGTTGCAGTTCCAAAGAACGCGACAATCATCGAAAGTGGAAAACGGCATGAAATGCTCAACTCCCCATCGCCGCCAGCGCCGTCGGTCAAATGACCATTTTCATCGCGCCATCTCCCAGCCGTGGAACGAAACATCCAGTCGCGCTTTTCCTTGAAACCCAACCAAGGAGATCCGACCATGGGAAGCACGTCAGACAAGATCAAAGGCATGGCAAACGAGGTCGCGGGCAACGTCCGCCAGGCCGCGGGCAAGGCCGTCGGCAATCACGAGGAGCAAGCCAAGGGAACCCTCCAGGAAGCCAAGGGCAAGGCTCAGGTCGCCAAGGGTGATGCCAAGGAAGCCGTGAAGAAGGTCGTCGACAAGGCATGACATCGACCGATGTCGCGGGCTCGCGCTCGTCGCGGGCTATCCTTAGGGGTAGGTTCATGAGAATTACAAGATCAGCACTTTACGCCGCCGGATTAGCTTTGCTTTCATGCAGCGCGCAAGCGCAGAGCCAGGCGCCCGCGGATCCGGCGGTCGATGCATGCAAATCGACCGGATTGTTGGCGCTACAAGAGCGTTCACCAGAAATCACGGATCTCGTCCTGGACATGGAAAGTCTCGCTGTGAGCAAGGCCGACACCAAGGTTGGCGACGTGCCTGTGAAGACGGTCATCCTAGGAGAGGCTTACATCAGCCGCAAACAGCAGACTGGTAAACCGGACCGGTTTGTTTGCCTCCTCGGGGAGAAAGGCAAGGTCCTACTCACCTTCTTCACGGCGCAATAGTCGTAGCAGAGCCTCCGAAATTCGATGGAGGTCCAGTTCGAACCCCGTATCAGGGCCGGCGAGCGCAGGCTCCAGAAAGAAGAGAGAGCGGTCCGTGCTTGGGCTGACGCTCTTCATTTTGATGCTGGCTCCTCTATGTCACCTGACGGGGGTGATAAACGAGCGACTATCTCCCGAAAATCGGGGCATCGGGGGGTGATGGTCGATTGCTATCAGCATCCTGGAAAAGCAAGCGAGAGATCTTTTCCTCACGTCTTGCCAAGGGTCGGCCCTTCAATTCCGTCGTCTCGTCGATGAAGATATCGATAACGTCGACCCACCCAAATTCATCGGTTCTCCATCGTAGCGATCGGCGAGTTAAACGCTCAATGCCGAGGACCATCGGCCCTTGGGGTAGATACATATCAAAGATGCCATGTTCATGGTCGATCGCACATCCGAGCTTGCTTTCCAGCCCATTTGAAAATGCGGCCTTCCATTCCACGATCGAGGCAGGTCTCCTTCGATCAGAGCAGCCGATGAAACTAGCCTCACCGCGGACAGGGCCAAGTCACTGAGCCTGGCAAGCTTGGAGAGCCTGACAGACTTAAAACCCCTTTTGAGCTAGGAAGTTCCGAGGTGATCTGCGACATATTGCAATCGACCTATTCATTTTTGACGGAGGAAACATTGGAAAAGCACCCTATGCACGACTTTCGTATGGGCTCGGCTCACGACGGGAGCCCTCATCCCGTCGATGTTCATGTTGGAATGCAAATCGCTACCGCGAGGAAGGCCAAAAGGCTGTCGCAAAGCCAACTGGGCGCGGCTATTGGTGTGACCTTTCAGCAGGTCCAGAAATACGAGCGGGGGACGAACCGCGTTAGCGCCTCCACCATGTTTGCAATGATGCATTTTCTAAACGTTCCATCTGCATATTTCTTCGAAGGTCTTCCTCTTAACTACATGGGAGGAGCCGGAGGCTTCGCTGATCCGGTGACCCCTCAAATGCGTGCTTTTCTAAGCTCAAAGATCGGTTTGGAGATTGTCGAGAAATTGTGCCAGACACCAGTTCCACTTCAGCGGGCGGTGGCGATCGTGGTGGAGAATCTGAAAACATAACCATCCAACGTTGTCCAGCGACGGGTGGTTAACGCGATTTTCGCACCCACGGGGCGCGCGGCGATTGCAAAGACGCTCCACTGACCTATTTCAAATGTTGCGCTGCACAAGGAGCAAACGATGGGTCCCGACCATAATGTGGCTTGCGTCTGATGTTGCGATTGCCAAGGTCGCTATCGAAGTTGCTTCGCGCCCCGGGGAAGATCGGCAAGCCGTTGGAAGTGAAGGTTCGGCCGCGAGCACGCAAAGCCGCGCGGACCGCGATATCGACATTCGCGACAACGTCGAAGTTTGACAGCAACCCTGGAGGGCTCCTCATGAAGTCCTTCGCGCCTGCGGGCTTGCTGCCGAAATCGCCACTCGTCGTTGTGCTCCATGGATGCCGACAGACACCCGAGAGCTTTGATGCCGCGAGTGGGTTCACGCGGCTTGCGAGAGCTAGGGGGTTCGTGGTTCTCTTCCCCGAACAGACCACCCGGAACAATCCGCAGCGCTGCTTCAACTGGTTTCGACCGAGCGCTGTCGCACACGACCGTGGCGAGCTCATGTCAATCAAGCAAATGATCGAGCATGCCTGCCAGAAGCATCGCATCGACCGCTCGCGAATTTTCATCGTCGGCTTGTCCGCAGGTGGAGCGATGGCCGCGGCCCTCGTCGCCCACTACCCCGAAACGTTCGCTGGTGCCGCCTTCGTGGCTGCAATGCCAGTCGGCTCGGTGCGCGACGCCATCTCCGCCATGGGCGCAATGAGCAATGGAGCAACGCCGCCTTCGTCGGGATGGGGGAGCCGCGTCGCGGGACTGTTCGACCACAAGAAATCCTACCCGCCGATCAGTATCTGGCAGGGTAAGGACGATACCGTGGTGAACCCCAAGAACGCGGACGCCATGCTCGAGCAGTGGCTGCAGGCTGGTGACATTGACCAGCTGAGACCTCGAAAGGAAAAGAAATCATGGGGCACGCGCCAAACGTGGGGCTCCCAGGGCAAGAACCCTATCGCGTTCTATTCGATCGACGGGATTGGACACGGACTTCCTGTGAAGCTCACCGCCCGGAACCGCACGGGGGTAGCAGGCGATCCCTACGTCTTGGCGGCGGGAGTGTCGGCTCCGCTGGAGTTGATGCGGCTGTGGAGACTTTGAGCGATACGACCGCGAGACGCTGAGCCTTGGCGCCCGGACCTTGGCGGATTTACCAGTCAAGTGCGAACATCGCGTGGTTCGCCAAGACATCAAAACACCGGGCAGGTCCGAACCCGAAGACGCTCCCAGTGACGTCGTCACGGCAGATGCCAGCCCATCGATGTTGGCGCCCGGACACTGATGGAATCCACCGGCCGGTCACGTTCACGCGGTCCATAATCATGGATCGAAGCGACGCGCTGTTGCCGCGATGCGAGCGCGAACGCCCCCGCCGCGGACTCGAATGGATCCTCAACTTCCCCGAACACCGTGTTTGGCCGAAGGCGGCTCGAAAATCGGTTTCTTGGCGCGACCGCCGTTTGTACGAAAGCGAACAGAAGTTTACTCTTCCCGAGTGAATGTTGACCGACGGCTTTCGAGGTGAACTGATGTCCTACATAGCAGGGGCACCCCATGTTTTTCATGAACCTTTTGAACAGACGGATTCTAGTGGTCGAGGAAGACAACACGCGGGCTTCAAGTGTGAGTGCCGCGCTCGAATTCCAGGGGTCAGACGTGGTTGGACCTTTTCACTCGCTGCGAGAAGGGCTTGATGCCGTCAAGCAAGTTGAAATCGATGCCGCCGTTCTAGATGTTTGTCTTGGCGAGGAGCGCGTATATTCCCTAGCTGACAAGCTCAATGCGAATGGGATCCCATTCATATTTATTACTGACCCCGACGGGGAGGTGGTCCCGACGCGATTTTCCGCTGTCCACTGCCTTCAGAAGCCGTTCGATATGGACGCAATGGCAATTACGTTGGCAATCTCGCTGGCAAAAAAACGCAAGGTCGCGCACTGACCTTGAGCACGCTTCGGCATTTCACCGGGCCGAGCGGACGAAAGTAAATGATATCGGACTGAAGTCCCATGTCAGGAACCCCTGACCGACGTTGGCGTTGTCATTTGCCGGGTACCAGAGAGGTTTCCATGAGCGACAGCATTATATCCCAGGGTTTTTCCAAGTTTGCTTCCACCGTCGCGGCCATGTCAGGAAAGCCCGCGACCTTCGTCTTGGCTGTGACTTTAGTCCTTGTTTGGGCCGTCACGGGACCGATCTTCAACTACAGCGAAAACTGGCAGCTCGTGATCAACACAAGCACGACGATCATCACCTTCCTCATGGTCTTCGTCCTCCAGAATTCGCAGAACCGTGATGGCAAGGCCTTGCAGGCGAAGCTGGATGAACTGATCCTGTCATCGCAGGCTCAAAACAAGTTCGTCGGCATCGAGAAACTGGATGACCAGCAGCTTCGCGAGATGAGCAGAGCGCTGGCGGAGAAGGCGGAATGCGTCGAGGATGTCGTCGATGACAGGGCGCGCGAGCGTGAGCATAAGCCCGCCTGATCCCATTATGGCAACATCGGCTATCGATGGCGGATGGGACGTCATTGTCCCACCTGGCTGTTCTCCCTGGAGCGCCGCTGCTTCGACCTATCATACCCTCTCAACCATGGAGCCGAGGGTACATGACCTCCAGCAGGATGCTGGCGGTGGTTGGCATCACGGATATCACGGTCGCCGACGGCCTTGTGGCCCTTGCCACGAGCCTGATCATGACTTCCATGCCTGCCATTCCTACCTTTTTCCGAACCGCCGGAATTGGAGAAGGCATTGCTCGCACCAAGAGTTGTCGTTACATTGCCGATCTCTCGCACCAGTTTCTTCAAGGAGGTAGCGATGGATGACAAACTTGAAGACTATTACGTGGAACTGACGACCCGGCTTCGATCAGTCGAGGCCTTCTGTGAGTTTCTCAGCCACGGAGGCATCGTTCGGGTCGCGGACAAGGACGGCGCCTCCTTCATTGAAGTCACGAAGATAATGCTCGCCAGGCAGCGTCAAGAAGCCGACGCGATCCGAAAAACGAGACGGACACTTTACCCTGAACGCGCGGATGACAAGTTTCCACCTTCGCGTAGCCGTCACTGACTTCCACGCTGGTGCTGAAGCAGTCCGCCTGAATCCGTCGCGTACGGGTTATCCACGATCAAGGCAAGCGGCCGAGCGCTCGGAGGTTACAGCTGACGCGCGGCGGTTGCATGACCTTTTCTTGATGAGTGGTTCGGTCGAAGGCCACTGCCTGTAAGGATGCCTTCGCGCGATCTGAATGAAGGCTGTTCGAACGATCTGGTCGAATGCCGCTTCGCCGCGCGCGATGTGAAATCCAGCCCCGCCCTGTAGAGCCAAGTCAGCGCTTCTCATCTCAACCGGGCGAGGATACCCTTCGCGCTGTAGAGGGCCGCGGTAACCGCGCAATAAACGCTCCGAAATTCGATAACTTCGGCATCAGGCAATAAAACGTTCCCGGATCGAATGTTGAAATGGAATCTGGATCCCGGATCACTCACCGGGTGTTCTTGTGACAATACCGAAGTCGTCATTATGATACGGCGCAAGTCCCGGCCCTTGGCAACGACACGGCGGACAACACCCGCTGGAACAAACTCCCGCGCCACGGAAGGTTCCCACCGCTCAAGGCGTGGGGGACGCCGAGCCCGTGGCGAAGCTGTCCAGGAGCAAAATCAAAGTCTCCATCGCGCGGCTTCGGGCGCATTTTCCAACCTGACAGCTGGCGACTTCATGGCCTAGCTTGATAAACCGTATCCCAGGTGGACCTGGCGCCGTGCCGGTCTGGCTTTGTACGGAAACGGACGATTGACCTGATCGGCGCGTTGGGGCCCTATATCTGCACGAGCATTGGGCCGAGAGAGACTTGGCTTCACACCGATTGCCGCCGTGAAGGATTGAAAGGCCTAGATGTTACCTCATGAGCTAGTGTCCAAGGGGATACAATGATCGCTGAAGTTACCGACGGCCTAGTAGGCACGTTGGACGGCCGCTACCGAACCCTGGTCGACGCGATTGTCGACTACGCAATCTACATGCTCGATCCAGATGGCCGAGTCATTAGTTGGAATACGGGTGCCAGCCGCTTCAAGGGCTATACGGAGCGCGAAATTCTTGGCGAGCACTTCTCGCGATTTTACACGGACGAGGACCGCGCATCCGGTCTCCCGAAGCGGGCGCTCGCAACTGCGGCGCGTGAAGGGCGTTTCGAAGCCGAGGGTTGGCGGGTGAGAAAGGATGGAGAAAGGTTCTGGGCCCACGTCATTATTGACGCGATCAGGGACAAAGATGGCGAGCTGGTGGGCTACGCGAAGATTACGCGCGATCTTACCGAGAGACGGGCGGCTGAACAGGTGCTCAGACGGAGCGAGGAACAGTTCCGGCTCCTGGTGCAAGGCGTCACTGACTATGCCATCTACATGTTGACCCCAAATGGCGAGGTTTCGAGCTGGAACCCTGGCGCGCGGCGGATCAAGGGCTATGAACCCCAGGAGATTATCGGACAGCATTTTTCCCGCTTCTACACCGATGAAGACCGTGTCGCGGGGCTGCCGGTGAAGGCACTCGCCATTGCCTCGACCGAGGGCCGCTTCGAAAACGAAGGATGGCGGATCCGAAAGGATGGCAGCCGCTTTTGGGCGAGTGTGATCATCGATGCCATCCGGGACGACAGTGGAGAGCTTCTCGGCTTCGCCAAGGTCACCAGGGACGTCACCGAGAAGCGGGAGGCCGAAGAGGCGCTGCAACTTGCCCAACGCGAGTTGTTTCAAGCCCAGAAGATGGAAGCCGTCGGCCAACTCACGGGCGGCATCGCGCACGACTTCAATAATCTCCTAATGGCGGTGCTGGGCAGTCTTGAAATCGCGAAGAAGCGCGCGGCGGCTGGACAGGAAAACGAAGAACTCATTGATATCGCTATCCAGGGAGCGAAGCGAGGCGCCGCGCTCACTCAGAGACTTCTTGCATTCTCTCGAAAGCAGGATCTAAACCTGGAAGCGGTGGACGTTCCTGAACTCGTCAGGGAAATGGCTGTTCTGCTAGAGCGGACGATCGGGCCACAGATCGAGATCGCCACGACATATCCGCTCTCATTGCCCGCGGTCCTATCGGATCCAAACCAGTTGGAGGCGGCGGTGCTAAACCTGGTTGTAAACGCTCGAGACGCGATGCCAAAAGGCGGCGTGATAAAGATCGAGGCCAGCCGCCGCCTCGTGGAACGTGATCAGGTTCGCGACCTGGAGCCCGGCGAATATGTCTGCCTTTCCGTGGCGGACGAAGGGTCCGGGATGGACGCGGCGACACTTGAAAAAGCCATCACTCCGTTTTTCACCACCAAGGGGATTGGCAAGGGAACCGGGTTAGGGCTGCCAATGGTCCATGGACTTATGGCTCAATCGGGCGGGGCGCTCGTTCTGCATTCTCATGAAGGCGAGGGGACGCGCGCCGAACTCTGGTTGCCCATTGCCAAAGCGGTTGAAGTGCAGGCGGTCCCGGTTCAGCAAGCGGACCCCGTGGAGCCGACAAGGCTCGATAGATCACTGAATATTCTGGCGGTCGATGACGACGGGCTCGTCTTGATGAACACTTCCCTCATGTTGGAGGACCTAGGCCACACCGTCGTTGAGGCGCAGTCCGGCGTGGACGCGATCGCGATGCTCTTGGAAGGGTTTGTACCGGATGTCATTCTAACCGATCAAGCAATGCCACACATGACCGGAATCGAGTTCGCCTCGAGAGCCGCGGAGATATGTCCCGGTACACCAATCGTACTTGCTACAGGCTACGCCGAACTCCCCGCGGGCGTAGGCGAAAATCTGCTAAAACTGGCAAAGCCCTACAGCCAAACCCAACTCAAGGATGCTCTCGCCGCGGTCACGGCTACCCTCCAAAGGTAGATCATGCGAAGGCTCCCAAGCAGCCCTTGCGCGGTTTAGAGCCTCGGGCGATTAATGTGCAACGCATCCGGCCTGGCGGAAATAGTTCCAGCACTCTTGCGGCGTGAATAGGTCGCAAACCTTTCCGACGGCTTTCCAGAGATCGTCATAAGTCCTTGCTTTCATTTTTCGCAAGAGTGCCTTGAGCTTCGAAAAGGCCATTTCAATGATCGTGTCCCATGAGATGGTGTAAGTGCCGAAGAGGCCACCGTGCTCTCCGGCAAGGCCGGGAGGATCAACGTGCCACGGCTGGCAAGCTGATGATTGGATCATCGCTC